>CAZTRE010000029.1:0-13609 GCA_964616405.1 uncultured Mycoplasma sp.
AATACCCTACCTCATTGTATTGAAGTAGGGTACCCTTTATTATAACGAACCAATTTGGTTCGTATCATACACTTATGGTGGAGCTGAGGAGAATCGAACTCCTGTCCGAAAATAAAGCTACATAAACCTCTACAAGCTTAGTTAACTAATTATTCTTATATACTACCCAAGTAATTAACGACCAAGATAATATACCAGTCTAAAACTTCTTTCTACTAGCTAGACAACTAATAGTTATAACTCGTTAAAATGAACTTTCTAAAAATTCACGAGTAAAAATTAATAGAAAGCGCAGGCCATTATATTATTAGGCAAAAGCTACTGCTTGGTTTCCACCAAACATATTTGCTACTGCATTTTTTAAATTTTTTGCGTTTATTTTTTTGTGTCCGTGACGTGGACATTCGACTTGCCATCTATGCTCAAATATTCCCGTCGAAACCAAGTCAGCCCCATATGTGAGATTATAACATATTTAAGATCTTTTTTCAATGTAAACTTCTTAATATTATATGTCCAATAATTATAAAGTCTTAGTAAAAATCAATTCTCTGTGGTATACTAATAATCGGAGGTCGAATCATATGGAACAATGGAAAAATTTCAAAGATGGAAATTGGACAAAAACAATTAATGTCCGTGATTTCATCCAAAAGAATTACAAACAATATAATGGAGATGAATCATTTTTAGCTCCAAAAACAGCAAAAACAACAAAAGTTTGGAACAAATGTGAAGATTTATTAAAAGAAGAATTAGAAAAACACGTTCTTGATATCGACGTAGATCACATGTCAGGAATAAATGCTTTTGATAAAGGTTACATTTGTGAAGACGACAACGTAATTGTTGGTCTTCAAACAGATGCACCACTAAAGAGAATTGTAAATCCTTATGGTGGAATTAGAATGGTTTACCAAGAATTAGAAGCCTACAATTATAAATTAAACCCTGAAGTAGATAAATATTTTAATCAATTTAGAAAAACACATAACCAAGGTGTATTTGATGCATATACAAGTGAAATTAGAAAAGCCCGTCACGTTGGTTTACTAACCGGTCTACCAGATGCTTATGGCCGTGGTAGAATTATTGGAGACTATAGACGTATTGCCTTGTATGGTATTGATTTTTTACAAGAAGAAAAGAAAAAGGACCTAGCTGAATTAACCGGACCAATGACAGCAAAATTAATTCAACAAAGAGAAGATGTTTCAGCCCAAATTAGAGCTTTAGAAGAAATAAAAGCAATGGCCGCAACATATGGATTTGATATTTCAAAACCAGCTGCTAACGCTAAAGAAGCTGTTCAATGGACATACTTCGGTTACCTAGCAGCAATCAAAGAAAATAATGGAGCTGCAATGAGTTTAGGTAGAGTTGATGCCTTCTTAGATATCTATATTAATAGAGATTTAGAAAATGGTATAATTACTGAAGCTGAAGCTCAAGAATTAATTGATCAATTTATAATTAAATTACGTTTAGCAAGACATCTAAGAACACCTGAATACGATGAATTATTTTCAGGAGATCCAACTTGGGTAACATGTAGTATTGGTGGTGTAAATTCCCAAAATAACCACATGGTTACGAAAAACTCATATCGTATTTTACATACACTTACCAACTTAAATCCAGCACCAGAGCCAAATATGACAGTGTTATGGAGCGAAAAACTACCTGAACCATTCAAAAAATATTGTGCAAAAATGTCTATCGATACAGACGCCATCCAATATGAAAGTGACGATTTAATGCGCCCAATCTATGGAGATGATTATGCAATTGCTTGTTGTGTTTCAGCAATGAGAATTGGTAAAGACATGCAATTTTTCGGAGCTCGCTGTAACTTAGCAAAAGCTTTGTTATATTCAATTAATGGCGGAATTGATGAAGTAAAAAAGGACAAAGTTCTTGATGGCTTTGAAATTATGGATGATGAATATCTTGATTATGATAAAGTAAAAGAATCATATTTCAAAGTACTTGAAAAAGTTGCTGAAATTTATGCTGGAGCTATGAATATCATCCACTACATGCACGATAAATATGCATACGAAGCTGGTCAAATGGCTTTACATGATACAAATGTCCACAGATATATGGCGTACGGAGTTGCTGGATTATCAGTTGCTGCTGACTCCCTATCAGCAATTAAATATGCAAAAGTCAAGCCAATTCGCAACGAAGAAGGTTTAGCAATTGACTTCGAAATTGAAGGAGAATATCCTCAATACGGAAATGATGACGATAGAGCTGACGATATCGCTATAGAAATCGTAAATAAAATATCTTCAGAGTTAAAGAAACACAAAACTTATAGAAATGCTGAACCAACAATGTCAGTTTTAACAATCACTTCAAATGTTGTTTATGGTTCAAAAACCGGATCTACGCCAGATGGAAGAAAAGCCGGAGTTCCATTTGCACCTGGAGCTAATCCAATGCATGGTCGAGACAAATCGGGAGCCATTGCTTCACTTAACTCAGTAGCTAAAATACCATATGCTGAATGTTGTAAAGATGGCGTTTCTAATACATTCACAATTGTTCCTTCAACTTTAGGAGCAAATAAAGATGAACAAATTGTAAACTTAGTTGATTTAATGGATGGATATTTTGCCCAAGGAGCCCATCACTTAAATGTAAACGTATTAAATCGTGAAACATTAATTGATGCTATGGAAAATCCAGAAAAATATCCACTACTTACAATCCGTGTATCAGGATATGCAGTACACTTCAACCGTTTAACTAGAAAACAACAAGAAGAAGTTATTTCAAGAACATTCCATGAATCACGATAATATAAGCGCCAGCATCGATTCAATCGAAACCTTTGGTTTGGTCGATGGTCCTGGAATACGAGTAGTAGTATTCTTTAACGGATGTAAACTAAGATGCAAATATTGTCACAATCCAGAGATGTGGTACAAGAAAGAGAATAATTATACTCCACAACAACTTGTGGATAAAATCAAAAGATTTAAACCATACTTTAAGGAAAGAGGTGGCGTAACTTTCTCAGGAGGTGAACCGCTCCTTCAAAGTAAATTTATAATTGAGACGGCTAAACTATTAAAACAAGAGAATATTCACATTGCCCTCGATACATCAGGCGTGGGTCTTGGGGATTATGAAAAAGTATTAAAATATATTGATTTAATTTTATTAGATATAAAACATACTACAAAAGATGGTTATAAGGATATCACTGGTCTAGAAATCGATGAAGTTGAAAAATTTATAGATGAAATAAATAAACAAAATAAACCCGTTTGGATACGACAAGTAATTGTTCCTGGAATAATGGATAATTACGAATATATAGACTCTTTAGTAACTTACTTACAAAAAATAAATAATATTGAAAGAGTAGACTTTTTACCTTATCACAGACTAGGCCGTGAAAAATACTTAGCTCTAAATATTCCATATCCTTATGAAGACAAAAACGATATGGACAAAACAGTCTGCGATGAACTATCCAAATATTTCGAACAACAATATAAAAAGGACTAATCAAGTCCTTTTTATTATATTTTGCGTTAATATACAACATTTTTAATAACAAAAGAGGTTGTTAATAGTTTTTTAAACTCTTCGCAACCTCTCTTTTTATATCCCTTTGCTTTATAGACTCTCGTTTATCATAATCTTTCTTACCACGACAAACTCCTAAAGAAACCTTTAACTTATTATTTTTAAAATAAAGCTTAATTGGTACTAAAGTAATACCTTGTAATTTAACACCTTCATCTAATTTCTTTATTTCTTTCTTATGAAGCAACAACTTCCTACTTCTTGTCTCTAAGTGATTAAAAATATTTCCTTCTTTATATTGCCCTACATACATATTAAGTAAAAACACTTCGTTATTTTTAATAATTCCATAACAATCTTTTATATTACAATTACCATTTCTAATTGCCTTTATCTCTGTTCCAGTAAGAACGATACCCGCTTCATAAACATCATCTACAAAATAATCATGATATGCTTTTCTATTAACAATTTCCATCTAATCTCTCCCTATGCCCACTGAAATACAGGACATTCAATCTTACAATGTCTTTTTCTCAATAACTTTTATAATTAATTAAATTAACTACTTTAATTACTATACTTTTTTTACTACTTCAAAATCAATAATCTTTTCCTCATGAGAAGCCCTAATAACCTTAACAACAATCCTATCTCCAATACGATATCGTACATGACTACGCTCCCCAGTCAGAGTCATATGTTCTTCATCATAATTAAAGAAGTCATCCATATCTCTTAGAGGAACTAATCCCTCAATTAAATTATCTAACTCTACAAACATTCCAAAACTTGTAACTGAAGAAATCATACCTTCAAATTCTTCTCCAATATGTCCTTCCATATATTCAGCCATCTTCATATCTTCAACTTCACGTTCGCAATCAACCGAAGCTCGCTCTCTTTCTGAGGAATGTTCAGCTATATAAACAAGTTTTTCTTCCCACTTGCGTACTGTTCCCATATCTGATTTACCATCAAATAAATATGTTCTAAGCAATCTATGAACAGTGGTATCTGGATATCGTCTAATTGGTGAAGTAAAATGTGTATAACAAGGACTAGCAAGACCATAATGCCCTAAATTTTCTGGTTTATACACTGCTTTTTGCATGCTTCTAAGCAATAAACTAGATAATATCTTAAACTCAGGCTTATCACGTAAACGCTCTAATATTCGTTGCATAGTTAAAGGCTTAACATCTTTAATATCACCATTAACTGTATATCCCAAACTACTAACAAAGCCTAAGAAACTTCTAATTTTCTCTTCTTCTGGCATTTCATGTACACGATAAATAAAAGGTAAATTCATAAAATAAATATGTGAGGCAACACACTCATTTGCCGCAATCATAAAATCTTCAATTAAATTTTCCCCAACCCCACGTTCCCTTAAAACAACATCTGTTGGTTTACAATTTTCATCTACTAAAATCTTAGCCTCTTCTACTCCAAAATCAATATAACCACGTTTAATTTTACTCTTACGAAGTATTTCTGCTAATTCAGCCATTAATCTCAATGACTTTTCATACTCTTCATATCCTTCTGGAACAATGTTTTCTTCTAAAATACTATTAACCTTTTTATAAGTCATCTGAATTCTAGATCGAATTACACTAGGAAAAATTTCATAATCAATTTGTTTTCCCGATGTATCAAATTCCATAACACAACTCATTGCTAATCTATCAACATTAGGATTAAGTGAACAAATACCATTTGATAATTCATGAGGTAACATTGGAATAACCCTATCTACTAAATAAACACTAGTTCCTCGCTCCATAGCCTCATTATCTAAAGAGCTTCCCTCTTTAACATAATAACTAACATCCGCAATATGAACACCTAATTTATAATTACCATTAGCTAATTTTTCAATAGAAATAGCGTCATCTATATCTCTCGTATCATCACCGTCGATGGTAAATATCTCAACATCGCGTAGATCACGTCTACCAACCATTTCCTCCTCACTAACTTCTGAAGGAATATGTTTAACCTCTTCCTTAACATCGTCAGAAAAATCAACATTAATATTATACTTATAAATAATTGATAAAATATCAACCCCCGGATCATGCTTATGCCCAATAATTTCTAATATCTTACCTTCATACTTAGTATTACCATTTAATTTTTTACCAAGTTCTACAACGACTTTATGACCATCAACCGCATTCAAAGTCTTATCTTTAGGCACTTCTATATTAAGTTTAATTCTTGGATCATCTAAAGTAATATGACCCTTACCCTTTTTATCAAAATTAATTTCCCCAATATATCTTTCAACTTGTCTTTTAATAATTTTAAGAATTCTTCCTTCTAATCTATCCAAAGTCAATTTACTAGTAATTTCAACTAATACAATGTCATCATGAATAGCCCCATTCATATTTTCTTGAGAAACGTAAACATCATCTTTCATGTTTTCAATTTCCACAAAACCAAATCCCTTTTTATTAGCTCTCATAGTTCCTTTTCTTAAATGACTATTTTCAAGCATCATATATTTATCTTTATTAGAATGATAAATTATAACTTCATCCTCTAATTTTTTTAGTTCTTCCATAAGTCTCTTAGTATCTTCAACACTACTAATATTCAAAGAATCTTGCAATTCGAAAATATCTAACGCTTTATCAGAGTTTTTCAGTACGCTAATTACATCGTCTCTCATATGATCACATCCTACATTAACATTATACCCCATTTTATTCAATATCACTAGCATTTTTTCCAAAAGAAAAAGGACTTAACGTCCTCTTAAATAAACATCGAAACTAAACATATAACAAAGAATGCCAATCCTAAAACTAAAGTAAGTCTACTTATAAATAGTTCAGAACCGCGTTCTTTTCTTTTAGTAAATAAATCTGAATTCCCACCAGATATTATTTGAGCTGCACTCTCTGCTTTTCCACTTTGTAAAAGTACTATTACAATTAATAAAATCGAAATAATTAAAAGGGCTGTTTTCATTAACCACACCTCCAATAACAATACCAATATTTTATCATAAATATCATTGTATTGCAACTACTTTAAATATCACAAAAGTCTTTAATTAATACTGAATTCCCCAAACCACTTTATGTTTAGCTTCTTTTCCACAAACAACACACTTATGTGTTGGTGCTTCACCTTCCAAAATACATCTAGACTTTAATCCACCAATTTCTTTTAATGAAACTTCACAAGCCTCATCACCACACCAATCGGCTATTATAAACCCTGGTTGTGTATCAAGAATTCTCTTTATATCTTCTTTTGTTTCAGCTTCATAAGTCATCTTATCGCGACGTTCCATAGCTCTTTCGTATAAATTAGTTTGAATTTTATCCATTAAATCTTCAACAAAACTAACTATATCAATATCAGCTGCTACCTCAATCTTTTCTTGAGTATCACGACGAACTACTGTATAGATATTTTTAGCCAAATCACGCTCACCAATTTCAATTCTTACTGGAATTCCATTTACTTCAGCTTCCTTAAATTTAAATCCTGGCGATTTATTAGAGTCATCAATATAAACAGAAATATTATGCTTTCTTAGGGCATCATATACTTCCATTACCTTATCTTCAACATTTCCAATTGGTACAATAACTACTTGTTTAGGAGCAATTTTAGGAGGTAATACCAATCCAAAATCATCACTATGAACCATTATTAAAGCTCCAATCATTCTAGTAGTCACACCCCAAGATGTTTGATACACATATTCTTGCTTATTTTCTTTGTTTAAGAAATTTATATCATAAGCCTTTGCAAACTTTTGTCCAAAATAATGACTAGTTCCTGATTGTAAAGACACACCATTATACATTAATGCCTCTATTGTTAATGTATATTCTGCCCCCGCAAACTTTTCCTTATCAGTCTTTCTACCAGTTATAACTGGAATCGCCAAATAATCTTCAAAGAATTTCTTATAAGTTGCAAGCATTAATCTAGTCTCTGCTTGAGCTTCTTCACTACTAGCATGAACAGTATGACCTTCTTGCCATAAAAACTCTCTACTTCTTAAAAATGGGCGCGTAGTCTTTTCCCATCTCATTACACTACACCATTGATTATATTTTAATGGTAAATCCCTATATGATTTAACAACATTACTATAATAATCACTAAATAAAGTTTCACTAGTCGGTCTAATGCACATTCTTTCTTCTAGCTCATTTTGTCCACCCTGTGTAACCCAAGCAACCTCTGGAGCAAATCCTTTTACTAGTTCTCCCTCTTTTTTCATTAAATTCTCCGGAATAAGCATTGGCATATATACATTCTGATGTCCTGTTTCTTTAAACATCTGGTCTAGTACTGCCTGCATTCTTTCCCAAATAGCATAGCCTGCAGGTTCAAATACTACACAACCCTTTACATTTGAATAATCACAAAGTCTAGCAGCCTTAACTACATCTGTATACCACTTTGCAAAATCAACATCTCTACTCGTTATAGCTTCATTTTTCATATTATCCTCCTAAAATAAAAAGAATGATACCTAAAGGAGTGCTTGTAAATTGCACGGTACCATCCTTACATTAACTTTTTTCTTTTAACGATGCAGTAAACACCGGAAACAATCGTTTCTCCAAAGAAGATAGGAATCATATTAGATTATCATTAAGTTCCCACTATCCTTAATTCACTTTGCATAAGCGCTAATATAATCATGTTCTTCCCTATTAGATTTATTGATACGAACCATATTTTACTATAAAGTCTTATCAATGTCAAGCAACATCATTTAAACTAAAATTTACTCTTCAACTAACTCAAATCTATACTCTTGTTCAACATTAGGATACTTTTCTTTATCAACTTTAGAAACAAACATATCATAAGGCCTTACCCAAACAGTTCCAGCATGCTCATATACAACCATCATTTCTAAGGTCTCCGTATTTTTAGCAATTTCCAGTACCGTAACAACATGCCCCTTAAAATGACGATATTTTTGTCCTTTGATTACATTCATTTTTTACTTCCTCGACCTTCTTCTTAAATTCAACTCCCCATAATTTATAACTGCCATATTGATTTTCTGCAACAGATGCTGGGCTTAATAAAATTATATCTCCATCACTTGACTCTGTAAAGCCCTTATCAAAACCATCACTCAAAGATTCAAAACTATAAGTAGGAATATTTAATCCCTTACCATATTCCAAAATCCTATCACGACATTGACCAATACCAATAATAGTTTTAACATTACCCATAAATGGAGTTAAACTATTAAAATCTTGACCACATTCCATTCCTCCAAGAATAATAATAGTTGGATCATAAAAACAATCTAATGCAACTTGAGTACGTTTAATATTAGTCGCCGAAGTATCATTATAAAATCTTCTTCCTTCAACTGTATCAACATATTCTAAACAATGTTCAATACCATTAAATTTACTCATAACTTCATTTATAATCTCATTAGACACATCAAACTCTTTAGCTAACATAATTGCGCTTATACAATTATCTATATTATGCATTCCCATAAGAAGAATATTATCACAAGACATTACTTTTTCACCATAATAATAAATATCATTATCCTTTAAATATCCACCATTAATCTCCTTCTTACTAGAAAAATATTTAACCTTAGACTTAACATTTTTAGTCTCTTCTAATACTTCATCATCCTCAATATTTAAGATCGCAGTATCACTATAAGTTTGATTAGAAACCAACTTAGCTTTTATATGCTTATAACTCACATAGTCCTTAAAAAAATCCATATGAGCCAAGCATAAATTTGTTATTAAGGCAACATCAGGTTTAAATTGTATTAAATTTTCTAATTGATAGTAAGAAACATCAATTATAACTATATCTCCACTTTTCAAATTATTTAAAATACTGCATAACGAAGAATTATTATATTCAACTAAATATACCTTATCACCAAATGATTTTCTCATTATCTCATAAGTAAGTCTTGTGGTTGTAGTTTTACCATTAGTTCCAGTAATTGCTACTACTTTAACTCCTTCCGGTAACAATCTATAAGAAAGCTCTAATTCATTTATTACCTCAATTTCTAGCTCTTTAGCCTTTAAAACATATTCATGATTATTTGGTACTACCGGACTCTTAACTAAATAATCGAATGTATTATCCAATACTACATCAGAATGTTCACCAAATATTAAAGTAACTCCTAAATTACGCAATTCTTTTATTTGTTCTTGATCAAAATCAGCTTCATTTTTCCAGTCATAAATAACCACCTCATTACTACGATTCACTAAACATTTAGCGGTTTGATAATTATCTTTAGATAATCCCAATACAAATATTTTTTTGTTTTGAAACATATATAATCACCACTATAATTATATTGTAACCCCTTATAAATCACCACTATAAATTAAGTTTATATATTGAAAGAAAATAAGACAAATGATATAATAAAAAATATAGATAGAAAGGAGTATAGCTTCAATGAAAATTGTAACTTTATCCCCTGCACAATTTGACAAATTTGCCTCAAGCCACCGATATAGAAATTATTATCAATCTTCAGCTTATGGAAATGTCATGGTTAAATTTGGCTACAATATCCATTATTTAGGTATCGTCAATGACCTAAACAAACTCATCGGCGCAACTCTAATTATATATAAAGAGATCTTTATGAGTAATAAAATAGCTTATGCTCCTCGGGGGATTTTATTTAACTATGAAGATACCGAACAAGTTTTAGAAATGACTAAAAAATTAAAACAACTACTCGGTAAACAAGGCTTCATGTTATTGAGAATGGACCCATATATTCCAGAAACAATTAGAGATCGAGATGGAAATACCATTAACTTTAATAATCAAGCTTCTAAAATTATTGATAATTTACGCAGAGCAGGTTTTTCATATAAAGGAAAAACCAAATTCTTTGAAACCGAAAAACCTCGTTGGGAAGCCTTAGTATTATTAAATCGTGATGATCGTGAAATCTTTGCCAAATTTGATAAACGCACAAGAAATAAAATTAGAAAAGCCAGTAATAATGGTATTCAAGTATTTAGAGATAGTGATCGAGATTTAAATGCTCTATATAGATTCGTAAAAAAGAAAACTCCTAATCCCCTAGCCTTTTATAAAGAATTATGTAAGAGCTTTAAAGCCGACGTTGAAATATTTTATGCCGTATTAAGTACTGAAACATTTACCATCAATAGCCGTCGTGTTCTAGAACAAGAACAAGAAAAAAATGAACAATTAAATGCGCTACTTCAAGATATGAATTTAGATCGTAAAGAAAGAAACAATTACTTAAATCAAAAAATGGAATCTGATAAGTTACTTAATACCTATAAAAATAATATTGTTTCAGCTACCGATTTATTAAAAAAATATCCACAAGGTATCAAAGTAGCTGCCGCTATGGTTATAACATATGATAATGCCGCCTATGTCTTTGTAGATGGAGTTAATGAAGAATATAGCTCATTAAATGCTAATTACTTACTAAAATGGTATATGATTCAAAACTATAATAATCGCGGTTTTAAATATTTAAATCTAAATGCCATAGTTGGAGAATTTCAAGAAAAGAATCAATATAGTGGTTTAAATGAAATGAAATTAGGATTTAATACTACAGTAACCGAATATCTTGGAGAATTTGATATAATTTTAAATAACTTTTCTTACAATTTATACAAAAGTTTTAATAAGAAAAAATAAGCAAAATAAAACACATGAATTCAATCATGTGTTTTTATATTATACTATTTTGAAACTTCTTCAATTGCAACAGCAACGGCAACACTTGCTCCAACCATTGGGTTATTACCCATTCCAATTAACCCCATCATTTCAACGTGAGCTGGAACAGAGGAACTACCTGCAAATTGTGCATCGGAATGCATTCTTCCCATCGTATCAGTCATACCATAAGAAGCAGGTCCTGCAGCCATATTATCAGGATGAAGTGTACGTCCAGTACCTCCACCTGATGCTACTGAGAAATACTTTTTGCCGGTCTCCCAACATTCCTTTTTATAAGTTCCAGCAACCGGATGTTGGAAACGTGTTGGATTAGTAGAATTACCTGTAATAGATACATCCACATCTTCAAGTTGCATAATCGCAACACCTTCACGAACATCATTAGCTCCATAACAACGTACTTTACTACGTTCTCCCTCAGAATAGCTAATTTCTTTAACTACCTTTACTTCATTCTTAAAGAAATCAAATTCAGTTTGTACATAAGTAAAACCATTAATACGTGAAATTACTTGAGCAGCATCTTTTCCAAGACCATTTAAAATTACTTTTAAAGGACTCTTACGTACTTTATTAGCAGATCTTGCAATTCCAATTGCCCCTTCTGCTGCTGCAAAAGATTCATGTCCAGCAAGAAACGCAAAACACTTTGTTTCCTCGCTTAAAAGCATACTAGCAAGATTACCATGACCTAAACCAACCTGACGTATATCCGCAACAGAACCAGGAATACAAAAAGCTTGTAATGCCTCTCCTAATGATTTTGCTGCATCTACTGCTCTTGTTTGACCTTTTTTCAAAGCAATTGCAGCTCCTAATGTATAAGCCCATGCCGCATTTTCAAAACAAATAGGTTGAATAGATTTAACTATCTCATATGGATCAAATCCTTTATCTTGGCATAGTTTTCTAGCTTCTTCAAAGTCTTTAATACCATACTTATCTAATACTGGTTGAATTTGTCCAATTCTTCTATCATAACTTTCAAATAATGCCATAAACTACTCCTTTCTTGGATCAATAACTTTAACAGCCTCATTAAAACGACCATATGTTCCACTAGCTTTTTCAATAGCTTCCATTGGATCCATTTTAGCTTTAATATTATCCATCATCTTTCCTAAATTTACATACTTATATCCAATAACTTCATTATTTTTATCTAAACCGACTTCAACAATATATCCTTCTGCTAATTCCAAATATCTAGGACCTTTTTCTAGAGTAGAATAAATTGTTCCTACCTGTGAACGATGACCTTTTCCTAAATCTTCAAGTCCAGCTCCAATTGCCAAGCCACCATCAGAAAAAGCTGACTGACTTCTACCATAAACAATTTGTAAGAATAATTCCCTCATAGCAGTATTAATAGCATCACATACTAAATCTGTATTTAATGCCTCTAAAATTGTTTTTCCAACTAATATTTCACCAGCCATTGCTGCTGAATGCGTCATACCACTACATCCAATTGTTTCAACTAATGCTTCTTGAATAATTCCTTCTTTTATATTCAAGGTTAATTTACATGCACCTTGTTGTGGTGCACATCTTCCAATACCATGAGTAAAACCAGAAATATCTTTTATTTCCTTAGCTTGAACCCATTTTCCTTCTTCAGGAATTGGTGCTGGTCCATGATTTACACCTTTGGCAACAGGACACATTTGTTCAACTTCTTTTGTGTTCATATTCTTTTCCTCCTACCTTATTATACCATAACCACTAATATTTAAAACAAAAAAACTAAGGAAATAATCCTTAGTTTTAATTACGTTATTATTCAACGATTTCAGTAACATTACCAGCACCAACTGTACGTCCACCCTCACGAATAGAGAATTTAGTACCTTGTTCAAGTGCGATTGAGTGAATTAATTCAACTTCAATATCAACGTTATCTCCAGGCATTACCATTTCAGTTCCAGCAGGTAGTGTAATTACACCAGTTACGTCTGTAGTTCTGAAATAGAATTGAGGACGATAGTTGTTGAAGAATGGAGTATGACGTCCACCTTCTTCTTTGCTTAGAACGTATACTGTAGCTTTGAATTTGTGATGAGGTGTAACACTTCCTGGTTTAGCAAGAACTTGTCCACGTTCAACTTCTTCACGGGCAATACCACGTAATAATACTCCGGCATTATCTCCAGCTTCAGCATAGTCTAATTGTTTACGGAACATTTCAATTCCTGTAACAACAGTCTTCTTAGTATCTTTGATACCAACGATTTCAACTTCATCATTAAGTTTAAGTTGTCCACGTTCAACACGTCCAGTAACAACAGTACCACGACCAGTGATTGTGAAT
>CAZTRE010000030.1:0-3934 GCA_964616405.1 uncultured Mycoplasma sp.
CATATTTTGAATAAAAAAAGCTGTCTAAACAGCTTAACTATTTCTTATTTTATTAACATACCAATTAATCTTTGTTGGCCAAGCTGCTCCTTCAGCATACTTAGGAGCAATTTGTTCCACCGTCGTTAGACCATAGGCATAATAGTTTTTATACAAATTATTAATAAAACCTTGAATTCCTTCATCTAAAGTTGGAAAGCTTTTATAAGAACCTCCCCCACATCCAGGGCTTCCTTTTTGACCACCAACGTTATTACACTGTCTAACTAAATTAGAACAATTTGACTGACAACCAGTTTCATGCAGCATAATTGCTGTTGCAATATAAGGATCAACACCTTTTTCTATACAATAATTAGCAATTAATAAACCTTTTCCGGCAATATAACCATTTCCAAGATTTCTATCAATCTTAGCTGCTAACTCCTCTAAAGTAAGGTTATCATAAACAACCTGTCTAGCCGGTATATCCACTGAAACAGGTGCTACTTCCATTTCAATTTCTTTAAAAACTGGAACTTCTGCATCTTTATCTTTATCTTTAACATACATATTACTAGAAGCTGCCATACTCTTAACATCCACTTCTTCAATGCTTAATGAAGTATCAGTTTGCAATGCTATTGCCATCATAATCATAATGAGCCCCATTGTAGTAAGCAATCCACAAATTGTTTTTTCTTTTTTCAAAGTATTCACCTCGTAATTACTTCCCCCACAACATAAATTTTACACTCTATAGATTTTTTTGTCAAATTTGAAAAAAGAAACATTTATTCTGTTTCCTCTCCATACAAATTATTATACTCTTCTAACACCATTAACATTTCTTTACCAATTTTCTCATCTAAGCTTTTATTCTCAAGAGCTTCAATCAAAAAATTTTCAAGTTCCTTCAAAGAAACATAAAACAAATTAAATTCTGTCTGACATTCTAATTCATCATAATGTGTCCTTGCATAATTAGGTGTATCATCTGAATTAACAACATAATAATATATTTTATTACATACCTTTTTATTTTGATTAAAATAATTAGCATCGTATGTAGTTATCTGCATAAATGGACCATTAGAAGTGATATCAATACCTGTTTCTTCTTTAATTTCTCTTTCTAAACATTCATCTAATGTTTCATCATCTTCTTTATGTCCACCAGGAAATTGATAAGTTCCATTATTATGAGCAATTAAAACATCTCCTGCAGTATTTATAATTAAACCCTTTACACGAATTACCTCAAAATCTAATTCCTCTTTTTTCAAATTATTCTCATTAAGTAATACACGCCTCACGTTCTAAACCACCTTTTTATCATCATCTTAGTAAACAAATCTTTCCCAATATTCTACTACATCAGGTTTTACTGAGGAAAGAAAGTAATCAATTTGTTCTGACATAGTTCTAGCTTTAAGCCAAACCGTCTTTCCATAATTGAAACAACTAGCTTTATTAGGCATCATCATATATTCAAATGTAGAGGCCCGATCTTCAAACTCATTAGTTTGCGCATAACTATTAACAAATGGAACATCTGCTGAATACATTCTAGAATATGCCAAATCAAGATTAATTACTCCATAATTAAAATTAACTGGATTTAATGTATTCCATGAAGTAAATCTAAATCCTTTAGAATATATATATTTCTCTATATAATGATATACCTCATGATGTAATGTATCCGCAAATGAATAATCAGTCGCAATTGAAATAATTATATTATTACGAGAAGAATCAGTTACTCCTGTTACATTAGCTGTTGAATATCTTTTTATTAAATATATTGTTAACGGATAGCCATTATTCGATATCTCTCTAAATAAATCTGTTGGATAATAACTTAAAGTGCTATTTAGATTATTAAGAGCCGTCCTTGCTGCTGTTGCATCATCTATAATCATTGTAGACATACCACCTACATTATAACCAGAAACTTCACTTCCATATTTAACCTTAACCCCATACTTAGATTCAATTTCATTTCTAAGAGCTACATTTGCCTCATCAACCGTCGGAATTGGTGTAGTTTCTACTGGTGAGGATGGAGTTTGCGCTAAATCAGGAGTAGTTATCGGTGTTTGATTATCACTAGGAGTTTGTACAGGTGGTGAACTAGGTGATGTCACAACAGGTGGATTAGTAACTTCACTACTACTATTTTTCTCTTCTTTAACATCATCTTTATCAACTGGAGTAACAGAAATATTATCATTTGCCCCTGCAATTACAGTAACATCCTTTTCAGGATCTAAAACGGTATTTTCACTAAATTGTAAATAAACTCCACAAAGAATTAACGCAATTGAAAAGAATATTAATAATTTAGCCAAAAACAATTTTGCTCTTGTCTTCATCTTAACACTCCTTTCCACTATAATAGATTATATCAAATTTTGTAGCTAAATTACTAGAAAAAAAAGAAAACAGTATCAAATACTGTTAACTTACAAGTAAAGCAGTCACAAATATTGCTAAACCTATCGCACTAATTAAGAATATTGTATAAAGAAAAGAAACATTTCCATCTGTATCTTTAACAAAAGGCTCTTTAACTTTTTCTTTAGTTGTTAAACTCATTAAATAATTAGCGTATTCTAATGTAATACCATCAATACTCATCAAATCGTTATCATCAGTAATAACCCGATAGGTATATTTTCCATCAGCATTTAAATCAATACTATCATTAACAGCAATAACCATTTCATCATGATATGCTAAAACAAACTTTTCTAAAAACTCTTTATAAAAATCATCATCACAGATAAAACTAAATTTCTTTAGTACATCTTTGGTTCCATCTCTTTGAACCAATTCAACACTATTAATGCATAACTCATCTTCAACTTTAAAAGTAATCAAAACAGAATTATCTTTAGTTGTAAGCCTTGCAGCATTTAATAAGCTTTCTATATATTCATCATATTTTTCTTTATTTATCATAGACCCTCTATGCCGCTACCGCCGGTACAACTGCTGGCGTATTAACAAGTACTTTAGCGTTTTCTTCTTGTCCTGCACTAGCTTGCATTGCTTGATTCATAGAACTAACTTGATTATATAAGGCTTGTGCTTCACCAGTCTTACCTTCCTTATATAAGGCATTGGCCTGTTCCATTATACCTTCCATTTGTTTCTTAGTTGCATCTTCTGTTGGTGTTAACAATCCATTTGCCATTAATGTTTGTTCATCGGCTTTAACCAAAGGCGTTGTCCCAGAAAGCTCACTAACTTCTGAACTATTTGTAGCCATAAAAGCAACTTTTTGAGTATCTCTAGAGTTTGCTAATTTATCAAATTGTAAAGCTGTAACTAAAATTGCCTTTGCTGGATTATTATCTACTTTAACATACTTTTCCTCACTAACTTGATTATTTGTAACAGTAGTATCACTAACTACCGCTATAGTACCCTCACCTGGCAAATCAGCTTTCTTATCTACTAATGTTATTCCATCATCGATTGGAGATAATGTAAAAGCCTTTTCTTCGCTTACCTCTTCTGTACTTACTGGCTCCTGAGTTTTAGGAGCTTCTGCGTTTACAACAGGTTCATCTTTTTCAACCTCACCAGTAGCAGAAGCTGTAGCTGGTACAACATCCTCACTAGCAATCACCGTAGATGAATCGCTTATTTCATCAGTACTACTTTGGGTATCAATTTCACCAGCATCGCTAACAGTAACATCACCATCAGTAAAAATACTTGGTTCTTGAACCTTCTCTTCCGTAACAGATGCTTCTGTAATTTCTGTGGAATCAGCACTATCATCGCTTGAAACAGTAACCACCTCTGGTTGAGCCGCTTGAACTTCTGTTGCAGTAGTTGAATCAACCATTTGAGCTGAATTATCCACCACTACATCACGTGTATCTTTATCAGTCGCCGTCTCTTCTGACACAACAGCCTCACTAGAAGTTTCATTAACCGC
>CAZTRE010000030.1:4034-12866 GCA_964616405.1 uncultured Mycoplasma sp.
TATCAGTCGCCGTCTCTTCTGACACAACAGCCTCACTAGAAGTTTCATTAACCGCCTCAATTGATTCTTGAGCCGCAACAGGTTCATTAGTATCTTCATTAACCGCTTCACCCACATTATTAGCTAGTGCTAAATCAGCACTTTCTTCCAACTCTTTAATGGCCATCCCAATTTTAGTCAAAGTACTAGAAGCCACACTAATATCTTCAAGTTCTCTTACCAATTTCTCAACTAAACTTGCTTGTTGAGTAAATAACTCTTTTAGTCTATCTTGTACTTCTTGAGGATAATCTCCTATTTTATTAGTTAAAACATCAACTAAATTTTGGCGTCTATAAATATCATCGAAAAAAGATCCTTTGACAGCTAAAACTACATTTCTAAAATCAGTACTTTTTCTCATTTTAAAGATCACCCTCCTTATGCATTAGCTATTTTCTTTAATAAATTCTGTACACTAATCCATTCTGCATTATCAACAATTTCTTGAACTTGTAAAGTACCATTATTGGAAATTATTCTTGAAATATAAATAACTTTATCTAAAGCAGTCCCTTGAGTTTCCCCTTTAGTATAAACAATATATTTATTTAATCCATCGTCCGATACTAAATATGTTACAAGATCAACTTTTTCACTTGTTCCATCTGCTTTTACAATTTCAATATTGTTTTCCATAATGCCACTCCTCTATTCTCTTATATCATTATACTAAACTTTTACTATTTAGTAAACTAGTTAAATTGAAACATTAACCATTCGGGTCTAAATATTAAAAGTACTCCTATTATAATCATCAATATTCCACCAATTAAATGTGAATATTTACTATATTTTGTAGAAATACCAGTTACTTCCATAGTTTTCATTGCTGCGAAAAAAATTATTAAATCATCAAGTAAAAAGAACAAAACATATAAGAGAACATATAAAAATGCCCCTATTCCCTTTATTCCATTTAAAGCTAAAAGTTGTGTAAATACCAGTGGTAATCCTGCTGAACAAGCAAGTTCAATAATATTCACTGAAAAAGCTAAAGCTATCGTACCAATAAGTGCTAAAATTAAACTCTTCTCTTTTGTAAATTTTTTAATTCTTCCAAAAACACTTTTTCTCTTTCTCTCATCAACTACACTACAACCACTATCTTGATGTTTATAAAAATTATATAAATTTAAAATTCCTCCACCTATAGCGATAACTGCCACAATATTTCTAAGAATAATTGAAGTTGAAATAGAAACAACTAAATTCAACCAAGATAGCATAATCAACATATAAATAAATGCTGAACTTCCTAAGAATGTAAGTCCAATAATCCACATTCTCTTTTTATCTTTTAATCCAATTAACATACTAATTAGAAATAACAAAACCCACATAGCACAAGGATTAAATCCATCAATTAATCCTAAAATAAGAGCCGCTGTCGTTAAAGAAACATTTTTTAAATTCATTTTCCCAACTAATGGAACTTCCACAATAGATTCTTGATCAGATTTCTCTTCTTGTTTACTAAATTCATCTACATTATCTTCTTCTCTAACATAAGTTCCATTCATTATTTTAGAAACTACATCAACATATTCACTCTCCTTATAAAATTTTATTGCTCGATCAATTCTTGCATCAACCGCTTCACTATAACCAACTATCGGAGTTTCTCCAATTATTGTTAATGGAACACCAGTCTTAGTAATCTCCATTTCTTCTCTTACTTTTTCAAACAATTTTTGATTTTCTACGTCTTTCCACACTTCATAGTAAACAAGCTCAATATTATCAAACTTTTCTTTAGCTACTTCCAAATACTCTTTTTCTGCAGCACAATGTGGACAACCATCTCCATAGAAAAGATAAACTCTAATCGTATCATTTTCCTTAGCATTTACTGGTAACACAATCAAAAAACTCAATAAAATACCTATTAATAAACTACCAATCTTCTTCATTTATAAGCCCACCTCTTCTATAATGTCACAAAGTTCTTCAAATGTTGCTTCTCCTACAACTCTCTTCACTTCTTTATTATCTTTATAAAAAATAAGTACTGGCAAAATATCTCCTATATTATATTTTTTCACTTCATCTTCATCAAAATCATAATCTAAATTAACTGTTTCAATATCATACTTTTCTAAAACCCTCTTCCAAGTTTTATTCATTACCAAACAACCACTACACCAAATAGCATTTATTTTTACAACTTTCATTATTATCCCCTACTTTATATGTAATTCTTCTAAACAATTTTTAAATACTTTTACAAAAGTATCAATTTCTTCTTTAGTAGTCAAATAAGATAAGCTAATTCTTAAACTACTACTAGCTCTTTCTTTATCCCTTACAACAGCATAAACTGCCTTTGAATAATTTCCTACAGAACAAGCTGTTTGAGTTGAAATAAAAATATCATGGTTTTCTAAAGCATGTAACATTGTCTCTGACTTAATTTTCCTTAAACTTATATTTAAAACATGTGGAATACATTTATCATTACTATTAATTAAAATATCTAAAGATTTCAATCCATCACGTAAATATTTATTTAGATTTAAAACATAATCATATTTCTTATCAATATCAACATAAGCAAGTCTTAATGCCTTAGCTAAAGATACAATCATTGGTGTAGCTGGAGTTCCACTACGATAAATTGTCGTTGACTTTCCACCATGAATAAGTGGCTCTAAGACAATATTTTCTTTCTTAATTAAGCAACCTATCCCCTTCATGCCATAAAACTTTTGAGCTGAAAAAGAAGCTAAATCTACTATTGACAAATCAATTTTTTCTTTACCAATACTTTGAGTGACATCACTATGAAAATAGCATTTTGGATATTTTTTTACAATTTCCGCAATTTTTTCAATTGGTTGTCTAACTCCAACTTCACTATTTACTGAAGCAATCGTTACCAAAATAGTATCATCTCTCATTAATGCTTCTAGCTTTTCTAAATCAACCACTCCATTTTCATCTAAAGGTGCAAAATCAACTTCAAAACCTAACTCTTGTAAATATGCAAGTGGTGCAATAATTGAAGAATGTTCAAGTTCTGTACTAATAATATGTTTTCCTCTATTTTGATATTTTAAACAAATTCCCTTAATAGCTGTATTATTAGCCTCACTCGCTCCACTAGTATAAATAACCTCGCTTGCCTTAACGCCTAAAATTGCTGCTACTTGATTTGTTGCAGCATCAATTAATTGTTTTGCCTTAACGCCTTCTTTATGTAAAGAATTGGGATTACCTATATATTCTTTTGTAGTTCTAACAAAAGTGTCTAATACATTTTCATTAACTGGTGTAGTTGCACTATAATCTAAATAAATCATTTTATCACTCTCTTCTTGTAACAATTATAGCAAAATATTACCAATTATTAAACCCTATTTATCTCCATCTCCGCTTATTTTATATAGATCATAATTAAGTTGTGCTAAAGCTAATTCTATTGTCATTAATTTTTCACTATCATTAAGTTTTTCATTCTCTTCCAACTCTTTTATAATTTTATTTGCTACCGCAATAATTTCCTCTTTATTTTCGTGTAAATTTATTTTTTCCATCATATATTTCATACTATCCCTCCAAAAAAGCAGTAACTCCTCAATAAAATTACTGCTTCAATACCATACTTACTTATTTGTATTTTGGTAGTAATCTCTCTCTGCTATCGCAGCAGCCACCATATCAAGTTCTTCTAAATCGTCATCTTCCTCTTCCTTAAGTACTACCTCAATTTTATATAAAAGTTCTTTTAATGAACTACAAGTTAAATAGTTAATTTCAAATCTTTTTAAGACTCCTATTTCACCATTCGTTAACATTAGACTATTACCACAATCAACAAATTGACCAGAAGTAAAATCCATTCCTTCAACAATCTTATCAATATCAAATTCCATCTTATGCATAACCCCAATAACTATCTACAAGAATACCCATTATTTCTCATACGAGTCATTAACTCCCCTTCAGTATAACTATCTTTAATCTTCAACGTTACTACATTACTACTTTTTGTATTTGTATTAATTTTCATTTGTAATTCACCATTATCAAAAAAATCAATATTATTTAAAATAATTGTTTCATCATCATCTATTTCTACTCGAGTAGTAACACTAGTCTTAGTTTTATTAATGGTAACTTTATTCTTACCCAAATATTCATAAGAATTTTCAAACGCACTAACCACACCATTTAAATAAGAATCATTATTCAAATATTTATCCGGCAACTTAACAGTTTTAACTAAAGCCATTTTTCTAATTTTATTACCATCGATTGTAACCTCTAACTCTTCATTAATTGTAATTCCCAAATCATCAACTATTCGTTTTTCACATACCACTAATGGTTGTTTAACCGTTGCAAATAAATAAATTATTATAACAATCATTACAATAGTCAAAATTATTGGAAATACTCTATTTTTACCACGTCTCATCTTCCCCACCTCACAAGAAAATTATAGCATAAAAGCAAAAAATAAACTATACTTATTAAACATACAAAAAATATAAAATGTAAATTATAAATTTATTGTTTTATTTCTAATTTTAATTAATATTACTTTTTTTATCTTAAGTTTTGCCTTTTAACTGGTTAGTTTAACGAACAAATTCCTTCTTATTTAAACATCGTTGATAAAATCAGTAGCAGCAATAATTTATAGCACAAAAAATCATCCTAATATCTAAATTTTATTAAATATTATAGGATAATTTTTTACTCATTTAATAATTACTTCGTAACTGTTTTATATATACTTTATCTTTAGGGTATATTCTATCTCTATCAACTAATACTAATGGATATTGTCTAAACCAAACTGGTACTTTTTCTGGGTTTGGGCAATCGGCATCACGATATGTATCTAATAACATAGTATTTCCTCCACAAGTTCCCTTAATTAGAGTATCTGTTCTTCTATAACCTAATCTATCTAATGCTAAGTCAAAATATCTAAAGTATTTAGGATCAATATTTTCAGCACTTCTACTTAGATATTTTTGTACTTCTAAGCCACCATCAACTACACCTCTTTTATCTCTTAGATATATTTCTTCATAGTTCTTAGCAATTAAATATAGATTAGGACATATTTCATCTTCATAAGACCATTTAGTTTCAACTAGTTTTATAACATAATCACCAATTCTAAAACAAGAACAAGTAGTTCCTCGTTCAACAAAACCATATTCTTTACTTTTGCTTAAATCCATATACTTTTCTGTCCATTCCTCAAGTAATGGTCCTAAACCACGACTATATATATATTCTAGTTCATGGCCCTTATCTTTTTCAAGATAATACCTTATACGGCTAGCAAAATCATTTAAAAGTTGTTCACTTATTTTTGTTTTATGCCTTAAGTATAAAGCAAAACGATAATCAGCTGATGTGCTAAATAATGCATCAGCATCTTCACTAAAGATACCTTCCTTTTTTTCTTTATCAGGATCACTTAATAATCTGCCTGTATCAGGGTCAGTAAGCCATAGATTTTTTAATAATTCTGAAGCTAAATAATTATATTTATAATCTCTAAGAATAACTTCTTTTAATTTTTTATAATCTTTTTCACGATTATGTGTTAGTAATAAAACCGCCAATTTAGAAATATCTTCGGGGTCCATTAAATGTGGTAATAAAGTTAATTGTTCATATGGCTCATAAATAACTGATGTTGTATATTTAGTAATATCATCATATATTGTATCTATTTGTTCTGGATGATTATTAATTAAATAATTCATAAATAAATAGCGAATATGAAGATTCGAATATCTTGATAATTTATGAATCAATTCCCTATTGTGACTATCAAATGCATATTTAACAATACAATCAAAATAACTTGTATCTGCATCAGAAGATAAAAACATATCAAAGTTTTCTTGCAGTATTTTAAGACCTAAAGGAGAATTATATAAAATATTATTTAACATTTCAGGTTTTACTCTGCTGATATCTAATAACTCATAAGCATAATCAACAAATTCTGGAATATCATAGATAACATCAAAACAAAAAGATGGTAAATTTTCTTTTAGTTTAGGAAGAAATCCATTTATTATTTCTATTCTATTTGGTGATTTCCTAATAATTTCAATTAAGTGTTCACGATCATATGGTGTACAACTAAAAACAAAATCCACTTTACCATCTTTTAAATATTCTAATGTGTTAAATGCCATATAATCTCCTCCTTGGTATGCTATTATACCACAAAAAAGGAAATTTCTATAACAACAAACCGTTGTTCTAATTACAAAATAAAATTTTTCCTATCTCTTATTTTAAATTTTTATAGTTACCAACAAAAAAGCAGAAGACTTAAACACTTCTACTCTGGCCATTTCCAATTTTTAATATATGGCATATCTTCACCATATTCACTAATATATTCCTTATGCTGCCTTAACATTTCATCGCACCAATCAATCAATGACTTAGCATTCTCACTATATCTTGGAATATATTTTAAAGCAGATTTTACAAGATTAAATCTATCAATTTCATTTTGAACTCTAATATCAAACGTTGTTGTAATAGTTCCTTCCTCCTTATATCCATGAACGTGCATATCTCTATTTTTACGTTTATAAGTTAGTTGATGAATCAAAGATGGATAACCATGGAAGTTAAAGATGATTGGCTTATCTTGTGTAAATATCGCATCATACTCTTCATCTGTCATTCCATGTGGATGAGTATAATTAGATTGTAACTTCATTAAATCCACAACATTAACTACTCTAATTTTAATTCCCTTAACATATTTTCTTAAAATATCAACCGCTGCTAAAGTCTCTAATGTTGGGGTTTCTCCACAACAAGCCATTACAATATCAGGATCTCCATTATCATTACTTGCAAAATCCCAAATACCTACACCTTTACTACAATGAATTCTCGCTTCATCTTTAGTTAACCATTGAGGTCTCGGATGTTTTGATGCAACAATTACATTAACATAATTTTTAGTTCGAATACAATGATCAAATGTAGATAATAAACAATTTGTATCAGGTGGCAAATACATTCTCACAACATCGGCTTTTTTAGTTACCAAGTGGTTTAAAAAGCCAGGATCTTGATGAGTATAACCATTATGATCTTGTTGAAAAACATGAGATACTAACATAAAGTTAAGCGAGGCAATCGGCGCTCTCCAAGGTATTTGATTACATACTTTTAACCATTTAGCATGTTGACTAGCCATTGAATCAACAATTCTAATAAAAGCCTCATAACTATGAATCAATCCATGTCTACCAGTAAGTAAATATCCTTCTAACATTCCTTGACACAAATGTTCTGATAAATATGAATCCATTACTCGACCATCTGCAGACAAAAACTCATCATCTTTTAAAGTCTTATAATTCCAAGTTCTATTTTCCGCTGAGAATATATAATTAAATCTATTTGATAGGGCTTCATCAGGGCCAAATATTCTAAAGTTTTTATTCTTATCATTAAGTTTAAAAACATCTCTAATATAATGTCCCAAATTCATTGTATCCTGTGAAATAATTTCCCCATGTTTTTCAAATTTCAAAGTATAATCTTCCCAATTAGGTACAACTAAATCTTTTAATAATAGTCCCCCATTTGCAAAAGGACTTGCTCCCATACACTTAGACGGAGACGGGATTAGTTCTCTTAACTCTTTATTTAATCTACCTGAATTGTCAAATAATTCTTCTGGTTTATAACTCCTTAACCATTTTTCTAAAGCTATTAATCCTTCCGGATTATCTTTAGTTATTGAAATTGGGACCTGATGAGCTCTAAAACTACCTTCAATTTTCTTTTCACTAAATTCTTTTGGACCAGTCCAACCTTTAGGTGTTGTAAGAACTACTACTGGATACAATCCTTTTCCACTACTTTTTACTTTAACAATCTCACGAACTACTTTATCCATTGTTTCAGCCATTTCTTCGTGCATCTTTAATTGATTACTTCCTGAAACAAAGTATGGTTTCCAACCATAACCATGGAAAAAGTCTTCTAACTCTTCATTGCTCATTCGTCCCATAACAGTAGGATTAGCAATTTTATAACCATTACGATGTAAAATAGGTAAAACAACACCATCAGTTTTTTTATTTAAAAACTTATTTATATGCCAACTTGTTGCAAGAGGACCTGTTTCAGCTTCTCCATCGCCAACAACACAAGCTGCAATTAAATCTTTATTATCCAAAACTGCTCCAGCTGCATGAGCTAAACTATATCCCAGTTCTCCCCCTTCATGAATAGACCCTGGTGTTTCCGGAGCAACATGAGAACTAACTCCACCTGGAAAACTAAATTGTTTACAAAGTTTCTTTAATCCCTCTTCATCCTCTGTTATATTTGGATAAAATTTTGTATAAACCCCTTCTAAATAATTGTTAGCAATCATTGCTTGACCTCCATGCCCAGGTCCAGAAATATAAATCATACGAAGTTTATATTTTTTTATTATACGATTTAAATGCATATAAATAAAATTTTGTCCTGGTGCAGTTCCCCAATGACCAACAACATTAGGCTTAATATCTGTAATTTCTAATTTTCTTCTAAGTAGTGGATTATCTAGTAAATAAAGTTGAGCTACTGACAAATAATTTAGTGCTCTAAAATAACCATCTAATTTGCTTAATTCTTTTTTTGATAAAACTGCCATACGCTAGCCTCCCTATTCTATTTAATTATATATTAAAATCAAAAATAATACTATAAAAAATTTTTATTACACAAAAAAACTGATGTTGAGTTACAATTGATGTGAGACCAAAATGGTATACAAAAAGCGATTAATAC
>CAZTRE010000031.1:0-12751 GCA_964616405.1 uncultured Mycoplasma sp.
GATGAAAATAGAGTAATAACAATACAATATAAATATGGAGTTATACCAGATTGTAATTTTGAATACCAAAATTTAAATATTGCTCGTAATCCTTATGGTAGAAAAGGAAAGAATCAATATAGCAAATAAGACTTCACTATTCATCAAGTGAGGTCTTTATTTTTCTTTCATAAAAGTATATAATAGTAAGCCAAGAAGGTGATGTATATGAAAGAAATTATTCTAAATATTTTAAAAGATACTAAAAATTACAAAAAGATTGCTTGGGTTTTCATTTTAGCAATATTACTTTTAATTGTTTTATACCCAATCATTGATGCTAACTTTCTCTATTATAAGAGAGTTTCTAATAGAATAGAAATCTTAGATAAAATCAATAATATTGAAATAGAAAAAATAGAAGAAAATGAAAAATTAAAGCAGGAATATGATTCAATATTAAATGAAATATCTGAGAAAGAAAATAATTATCTAAATAATATTCTTATCAAAGAAACTAGTTCTAGAAACGATGTAATAAAATTTATATCTAGTTCATGGATGTTTATAATAGTTGGTTTAATATTGCCATTTACAAAAGATAAATCAAAAGGAAAGAGAACATTGAATAATGTTTTAGGAGGATTACTATGTTTAGGTATAGCATGGTTATTTGGTTTTATTGGTTATAAAATTCCAACAATAATTAATATAGTAGTAAATATAATTTTATATCAAATTATAATGATTTACTTAGCATATACGATTGCTACATCAGGAAATAAAATAGTTAAATAATAAATTTACTCTTGTTCCACAAATCTTAAAACTGTGGTACAAAGGTAATGCTTTGCAGTAATCTTTGGGAGAGCTAACCTTGTGGTGGCGAAGGTGCCGAAATAGTCTACGCCCTTAGAAATGAACCTACTCTCGCAACCCTAGCTTTAAATAATATTGGTGAAGCCGGTCAACCAACTAGAAAAGTCTACCAACGACGACTACCAGAAAATCCTAGTAAAGACTATTATTATATTCTTCGTGAAACAGGCAATACAGAACCTTTATTAGTTGAATATGGTTTCATTGATAATACGCAAGATGCTAAACGACTTAACAACAACATTGAAAAGTACGCCGAAGCAGTTGTCAAGGCCATTGCTACTTATGCTGGGTACACATACACTCCACCAGGGGCTATTCAACCAACACCCCCAACGACGCCAGGACCAAACTACTACATCGTTCAAAAAGGCGATACGCTATATTCAATTGCTCGCCAATTTGGAACGACAGTTAATTATTTAAAAGAAATAAATAATCTTACTAGTGATGAGATTAATCCTGGTATGAAGTTATTCCTAAATGAAGACTATCCAGAGGCCAATTATACAGTTCAAAGAGGAGACACCCTATACTCAATTGCTTCACGTTTTAATACCACAGTTCAAGCTATAAAAGATTTAAATAATCTTACCACAGATACCCTTTCTATCGGTCAACAACTTCTTCTTCCTACATCAAGCACTCCGGAAATTCCAGAAACGCCTGAAATTCCAGAAGAGCCAACACTACCTCCAATAGAAGAACCACTTCCAGAAACGGAAGTTTATACAGTAAAAAAAGGAGATAGTCTATGGTTAATTGCCAAAAACAACAATACTACTGTTGATGAGTTAATCAGATTAAATAATCTTACAAACATTAATCTGCAAATAGGGGATAAACTTCTTATACCAAAACAACCCGAACCTACAACATATACAGTTCAAAGAGGCGATACTCTATGGTCAATCGCCAAGGCAACTAATACCAAAGTAGAAGACATAAAAAGATTAAACAACCTAACTAGTAACTTACTAACAGTAGGCCAACAACTTATTTTACCAAACTAAAAAGAAGCTCATGACTGCTTAACAACCTAAGCAATCAAACAAAGCTTCTTTTTTTCATTTATATCAGTCTAACTCCTAAATAATTAATCCGCATTCTTTCTCGTATACATAACCCCTGCCACAACGGCACCACCAATTACTAAAATGGCTATAAGGATTAATACATCTTGCCCAGTAGACTTTTCTTTCACAACCTCATCTGGCGAACCAATTGCATCTTCATCTACATAGTTCAAAATATCATATCTTTCCTCTTTAGCTTGTGCATATTCAGATTCAATCTTTTCTAAAATAGTTTCCTCATAACTTTCATCAAAACCACTCCATGATTGATTACCAATAATAATATATGGAACTCCATCAGCAGTTTCTCCTCTAACTTCCGCAACCGCACTCATTAAGTTACTATTTTTCTCACTATTCCAAACCTCGTATTTTACTAAATTGAACTTCTCACCGTATTCTTCTTCAATTTCATCAAACCAAGTCTGTGCTTCCTCACAATGTGGACATCCATCTCCATGGAAGAAATATACATTAACTGCCTTATCTTCAGCCTCATCAGTAGCTTCCTCAGCTCTAACCCCAAAAGGAATTACTAAAAGCGCAACCAATGCGACTAATAAAATTCTTAATTTCTTCATTCTCTAACCTCCTAAATCATTTTAACACAAAATAAAAAAATATAAAATAAAATGCTCAAATAAAACCTTTAAAACAACAAGTTTCATCTCATTTTCACAATTTACTTTATATTTACTTTCAAAAACAAAGTAAAATAAACATTATTTATCTTCTTTATTCAATCCTTTTTCCCGGATTATCTTTTCAGCTTCCTCAAAAGGAATATATAACTTACATTTACAAATGCCATCTTTCACAAACTCATCACATGGACAAAGAGTAGTATCATCATTCTCCATACGACAAGGACAATGACCATTCTTCTTTTCTAGCCCCGTCATAATAATATCTACATACTTCTTATCAGGATTTAATCTAAAACCTTTCATCAAACCACACCTTTCTAAAATATCTTTTTTAACCATAAACTCCTGTATATCAATTATCTATAATTACATTATATCAATAGCCCATAAAAATATCACTACTTTTATATCATTAATCTAAATTATTACAAATCCCCCTTATCTTCAAAATCTATTTTATCCAAGACTACACATCACTACAATCAAAATCTGGAATAAAACTCTCTAAACAAGTTTCTCCATCCTGAATAAAAGCCCTTGTAACACCCAAGTCACATGCAAAATTAATAACATCATTATATTCACCCTCAGTAACAGTCCAATTTAAGTTCGGGTACTTAAGCGTCTTCGTTACCGGGGTATATTGATTCATAATACTTATATAAATTTCATCACCATAAGTCTCATATAAATACTTAACTAGCTTCTTAGCGTCCTCTTTGTGTCCTGGTAACAACAAAATCCTAACGATTAGACCCTTCTTCATCAAGCCATCTTCAATAACTGGGCTTCCAACTTGTTTATACATGGCCGCAATCGCTTTACTGGCCACCTCAAAATAATTATCACAATTAGAGTAGTTTTTTCCGAGACCAGAATCAAAATATTTTAAATCAGCTAAATATATATCAACTAACCCATCCATCATTTCAATTGTCTCACAGTACTCATAGCTACTCGTATTATAAACAACAGGAATGTTTAAACTTTTACTCCGAATCTTTCTAAGAACTTTCGCAATCTGCGGTACAAAATGAGTTGGTGTAACTAAATTAATATTATGGGCGCCTCGTTCCTGTAACTCCAAAAAAATTTTTTCTAAACGTGCCTCTCCAATTTCTTTCCCATATCCCAAAGTACTAATTTTCTTATTTTGACAGAAAATACATTTTAAATTACAATGGGAAAAAAATACTGTACCACTACTATTTTCTCCAGAAATAACTGGTTCTTCCCAATGATGAAGACTGTAATGAGAGACTTTTAGCTTTGCCGAAGCACCACACACCCCGACACCTTCATATCTATTTACCCCACATTCCCTAGGGCATAATCTACATTCTTTTAATACATCCATATTTAATTACCTCATCGACTATTTTACCACAAATAATAGGAAAAATAATATATTATAAACAATATCAAACCGCATAAGTAAAAAAACAATTCTTGTAACTCAAAGACTTGTACCGTACACCATATTTTAATTGTACTAATAAATCTAATGACCAAAGATATTTATAATTATATCTTCTTCTCAAAATATTCAGGGCCAACACCACATAAAGGACATTTAAAATCATCTGGTAGAGTTTCACCATAATAAACATATCCACACATTGTACATACCCAGGCAGTTTTTCCTTTTTCAGTTGTCACTTTCATTAATTCATCTTTATGTTCCTGATAATAACCGTAGCTCATTGCCTCGCTATTCTTATACACATCGCCCTCAATAAGTTTACCAATAAATAGGGTATGAGTATCATTTTCAATAGAATCAATTTTTTCACATACCATATAACCCAATGAATCTTTAATTACAGGTACATTCATAACCTTTTCAGTATCAACATTCTCAAATTTATCAATATCACGCATTGAATTAAAACCAAAAGTCTTTATTATCTCTGTGTTAACATCCATTCCTAAAACTGATAGTGCAAAAGTTTCATTTTTATGTAAGATTTCATTAGTATAGTTTTTCTTCATAACTGAAACCGCAATTAGAGGATTATTCCCCGCACTTACTTGCGAAACTGCATCAACAACACAACCACCACCTTGTGTTGTGAGAACATACATTCCTTGCGTAATTTTTCTTGTAATTTTGCTATTTTTCATTAACTTCTTGCTCCTCCATCCACGGATAAAATATTTCCAGTAACATAACTTGCCATATCACTAGCTAAAAATAAAAATGCATTGGCGATATCTTTAGGTTCACCCATTCTTCCTAAAGGAATAGTTTTAACTATTGGTTCAATTTGTTCTTTTGGTAGTTTAGCTACCATATCTGTTTTAGTAACTCCTGGTGCCACAGCATTAACTCTTATATTAAATGGTGCTAATTCTCTAGCTAGTGACTTTGTAATTCCATTAACGGCAAACTTACTTGCTGGATATCCCACTCCAGATGGTTGACCATAAATACTAACCATTGAACTAGTGTTTAATATTACACCACCATTATTTTTCTTCATATAAGGTACTACTGCTTTTGACATATTAAATACCGCGTTAACATTTAAGTTCATTATTTTCTCAAAGTCTTCAGCAGTTGTATCTTCAATTTTTTTATTTGCCGAAATACCAGCATTATTTACCAAAATATCAATTTTTCCATATTTTTCAATAATTTTTTCAATTGTTTCATTAACATTATCATAATCATTTAAATTTGGATAATAACCATCTACTTCCAATCCGTCATTTTTTAATTCACTGATTGCCTTTGAAACTGATTCTTCTTTTGATCCAAATAAAATAACTTGTGCATTATTTTCTTTAAAAACTTTTACTACTTCAAAACCAATTCCCCTTGTTCCTCCTGTAATAATTGCAACTTTTCCTTCTAACATAAAAATCCTCCTAACTATATAAAAATTATATCATATGTTATTTAAAATAATTACAATAAATTTTCTTGAAATAGTTAGTAAGTAACACAATAAATTGCCCCAATTTGGCAAGTAATGTAAATAAAATGTCCAATGTAAGAATCATTTTATACATTATTAACTAAAAAATAGAGAATATGATATACTAAAAACAAAGATAGGTGATAAAGATGACATTAGAAGAAAGACATAATCAAATAAACAATATGATCAATCAAATGGCTAATGACAACAGTGATATAACACAAGCCCAAATAAGACTAGCCAAAATAGTATATGCAGATGATAATCGCCCATTGGCAGATATAGCCCAAGAATTAAAACAATACTCAAAAGATATAAGTCAAAGCGTTCAAGAACAATTAGCAGATCCAAAAAAAACAAGTAGTACTGATGCTCAGACCGCAATTAATGAATCGTTCGCCGAAGCAGAAGAAACTTACAATGCCCGAGGAGAAGAAACTTTAAAAAAGGATTTTGGTGAGATGCCATTTATAACTTCACCTCAAATTGAAGAGCTTGCGTCAACCGAAGTATCAGCATCAACAATGGATGAACTACATGGGGAAATGTCTAGTGAATTTATAAATCATGAAATAAAACATTGGGCTCTTGATAGTGATGCCCCTAAAACAGCCTCAAGTTTTTTTACCGAAGAAGCAGAGCCTTTTACAGATGTATCAAGTTTTTTTACTGAAGATAGTTCAACTTTTACGGAAGAAACAGATGCCAAAGTATTTACTAAAGAATTTAACGCACCACCCGTTCAAGATTTAGGTTCAGAAGATGGTGGCTTCACAAGCACCAATTCGCTTCTAACAATCACTTTACTTCTATCAATTATGGGGTTACTTATTTCAACTTTAATACTTTATACAAAATAATAGTCGTACTTGTTTACGACTTTTTCTTTGACTATTAACTCATACCTTACATTGACCTGTAACTTTAAAATGTGTATACTAAAACTATAGTAAATAGGAGATGAAACTACATGAAATTAATCGAAAATTTATCACAAAAAAGGTACGAAGAATTTTTAAATACAAATATCGACAAATCTCATTTTCTTCATTCATATATTTGGGGAAAATTTCAAGAAAAAGAGCGTCAGGTTAAAGCGCACTATATCGGTTATGAAGATGATAAAAAGAACCTAGTTGCGGTTGCGCTATTGTTAGAAAGAAAACTCGTAATGGGCTATACATATTTTTATTCTCCACGTGGCTTTGTTTTAAATTACCAAGATAAAGAATTGCTTAAGAATTTTACAAGTGATCTTAAAGATTATGCCAAAAAACATAAAGCATTATTTATAAAAATTGATCCAGATGTTAAACTTCATTCTTTAGATATTGAAGGAAATATTATTAAAGATGATCAAAATAATGAGAAACTAGTACCATATCTTAAATCTTTAGGTTATAAACACTTGGGATTCAATAAGAATTTTGAAAATAATCAGCCACGATATACCTTTCGTTTAAGTCTAAAACCTTCAATCGAAGAAATAACCAAAAATTTTCACCCAACCACTAAAAAAATTATCAACAAAGGTAACCCTTATAATTTAACCTTAATTAAAAATAATGAAAAGACTATCGATGATTTTTTTGAAACAATGAGCCAAACTGCTGACCGTGAGAATATTGTTAACCACCCATACGACTACTACAAAAATTATTATAAGACTCTTCATAAAGAAAATATGAGTGACTTATATGTCGTTAAAGTAGATATTGAAAAATTAAAAGAAACATATCAAAATAAAATAGCCGAGATTGAAAAAAATATTGAAAATATGTCCGATGATAAATATAAAGCTAGCGAAAAAAATTCAAATAAAAAACAAGAATTTATTAATCAACTCACTAAAGCTAAAAAAGAGTATGAAGTAATAGCTACAATTAAAGAAAAAGAGTTAGTTTTATCGGCTATTCTTACTGCTAAATATGGTAATAAAGTTTGGACACTTCATGGCGGAAATAATACTTTACTGAGAGAATTAAATGCCAATTATTTTATTTACTATGAAATAATTAAAGACGCCAAAAAAGAAGGATATGAAATAATCGATTTTTTTGGCACAACAGGAAATCCTATAAAAGAAAATCCAGTTTATGGTATCCACTTATTCAAAAAAAGATTAGGTGGGGAGTATACAGAATTTATTGGTGAATTTGATTTAATTATTAACAAACCAATATATTATTTATATAAGAAATTAGTCCCAATCAGATATAAATTTCAAAAATTTAAATATAATCACACGAAAAAAAAATAAAATACTAGAATATCACTCTAGTATTTTTTGTGTATTGTCTAGTAGGTGTTTTATAACCATCTACATATCTAGTCTTAATCCTCCGATCCTAGAAAACAACCTCTTTCGGTACCTGAACCAAATTCATATAACAATTGCTTATTTTGATGTTATGAAATTGTTGAACTAAATCAAGGGTAATTACATTATCCATTAGATTTTGCCCCTTAAGAAAATGACTGTCCCGATTATACCACAAAATACATATTTGGTAAAAGAAATTATTAACATTAACGCATTGTATTAGAGATTTTTAATAGAATAAAATACTCATTTTAGTCAACCTTTGTTTTAACATATTGAACTTTGCCATCTTGATTTTGCCTAACCTGATTAACATTATTATGATTACGGATATTTTTAGCGATAATAAATGCATGTTTACCATAGTCTGTTTTTTCACGAAAGTCACCGTAAACTTCAGAAAGCAAATTAGAATCTACACATGAATAATTAACTCTTTTTATGGCACGACTAATATAAGAGTGAAATGTCTTAACTCCCATATCCATTTCATTTCTCGCAATCTCAAAATAGAATTGTGAATATTTTGTCTGCATCTGTTTTAAAAGTTCCTCTTCAGATATAGGATGATTAAAGTCATCGAATCCATCTAAATAATGAATTGCTTTAATAATAACATCTTGAAATAAATAAGTTCCATCTTTTTCTCTGGGAAAGCCTAATTTAAATAAAATATCCAGCACCTTCAGTTCTAATAATTCTCTTTCTGAAAGTGCATCCTCAGCCCCATTGTAATATTTACCATATTTTGCTAGTTTTTCTTTGTTAAAAGGCATTAATTCATCAAGCGAAAAAAAATTATCTTCTCTTTCTGTTTTATTAATATTATAAATTCTTAAAGATGACATTATAGAAACCTTCCTTTCATTTTTATAAATCTAAAATTTTTATTAAGCGCAAAAAAATACGAAGATCAGCTAATAGTGACTCCGTATTTTTTAAAAAACTTATATGGGTCAATTGCTTGAGATAGCTTGCTTAAGTCTATATCTCTTCATCGCCATTAATTATAACACATCTTTTTTTAATGTCAATATTAGCTTAATTTTATATAATTTTATATAAATTCTAATATAATAACTTAATTATTCTACATAGTAGTTTCGTCTGTTATTATACTTATCATGATATTCGTCCTTTAGTAATGTATTCAATAACTTTTTTAATATTCATTAAAGTTTTATCTACGGCTTATTTAGAATCATAGTCGTCATCGTCATCAACGGCATAATTGGTCAATTTAGTAAAGTTTGCAGCATTAATACCAGGTTCTAAGCAGAGCCTATTCACCATACTATTTATACTCTCAATACCATCACGTAAAATTTCTATTTGTACTTCTATCTCCATTGAACAATCCTCTTTTTTTGTCTTAAAGGTCTTTATTACATTATCTTGTAGTTTAATTTTTTGAATTAACAAATTCTTAACAAACATTTCCTTTTCTGGCAAACATTGAATGGTTAAAATAAAATGTTCAAGTTTAGGAGAGATCTTGCTCATAAGTGTTCTTGAACAAAAGCGTAAGACAATATTGGAAAATAGAATAAAGAATACTCCAATAACGGCTTCGATTATTAAGCCAAGAGCAGTAAGTGTTCCAATCGCGGCACTACACCATAATGTTGCCGCAGTATTCAGCCCTCTAATATTAGTTCCATCTCTTAAAATAACACCCGCACCTAAAAAACCAATACCAGAAACAACTTGTGCAGCAACTCTTGATATATCATTTGCCGCTGTTAATTCTGAAACCGATACAAATAAAAATGATCCCAGTGTAACTAGAGAAATGGTTCTAATACCAGCAATCCTTCTTCTACACTGTCTTTCAAAACCAATAACAATACCTAAAATAAAACATACTGTTATTCTAATCAAAAAATCTATATAATCCACTTTACTATCTCCTTTAAAAACTGAGCTTTAAGTTTAGCATATATAAATTTTATGTTAATACCTATTATAATAATCCAATATATTATAAATCACCACAATCAAAGAAAATAAACCATGTTTTACAATCCAAACTTATATTCAATTTTACTGGCTTTAGCAACTATTTGTCCTTTATCCCCATAAAAATTAGTAAAATAAAATGTATGTGTTCCATCTTCCCAAAAAGTAAATTCATCAGCCCCTAAAACAATAACATCACCACGAACATTTTTTAATTTCGCAGTTATAGTTCCATTAGAATTTTTCTTATATACAATGGTTACCTTAGCATCATAAGTATATAGTTTAGCAAAATAATCATCCACTAAAGGAAATTTTACTTCCAAAAATTCATTAATTTGCTCAAGATCATATCCTGGAATATTTTCCCACTTATTATTCTCTTTTTCTATAGAACTAGCTGGAATACTAGCTGAAAACTTTTTAAATTCAGCTTTTACATATTCTGGAGTTAAGAAATCTTTTCTTAATTCAAAATATCTATCGGCTAACTCATTTGGAAAAGATTTTTCAACACGTTGCCATAAGTAACTTTCTGCAGGAGCGGTTAAAATATTATAATCAAATAATGATTTACCATCCCATTCAGCTCCCCAAGATGTATCTAAGTCATATAATCCTGTATACCAAATCTTACCATCGTAAGTAATCATTAACATGTTTTTACAAACATTATCATTGAGTTGCCCCAATTGCATTAAGACATAATAGTTTAGTAACGAGTCTAAATTAAAATAGGCGGAAATATTATTTCTAAACTCGTAATCACTACTAAATCTTACAAAATCAATAACCCGATTTAATTTATCTAATGTTTCTTGATTCTTTTTCCCAACTTCTACATCCCATGCCACATAGTCAGCAGGCCCAGTAAACAAATTACCTGGAGCCCCATTTTCCGCAGATAAAACAATATGATTTTCATTATCTTCATCCATATTAAACATCCATTTATCTTTTGGAATATTTAATGTATATAATCCCCAAAACTCATTATTAAAATAAATTTCTATAGGAGTACCATCAATAGTTCCATAATGAGGTGTGTTTTTGAAGAGCCCATATTTCTTTTGGACTTCTGCAACAATTCGTGCCGTTGTAATATTTCTTGCATGAGTTTTATCAATCCAATTAGCTTTTAGACAGTACTTATTTTGTTTTCCCCAACCAAAATCAACGTTATATTCTTCCTTCAAGTTTTTATCTCTATATAATTTAATTGTATAATTCTTTTTCCAATACATCATGCTAGAATGACCCTGAGGTTTTATTTTTGCATACACATCAAAGCTTTTAGATTCGCTCTTATATCTAACAGAGATTTTTCTTTCATCACTAGTACTAGTCATATCACTTAAATCACTATCCAAATAAAGTCTTGGTAATTCATAAGTCTTAGTTTTATTTTCCACATTACCTATAGTAAAAATATTAGTTAGTTGAATGAAACACATCAAAACAATCAAAATAATAAAAAATGCCCCCATTGTTTTTTTCAAGATAATCACCTAATACATACTATAACATATAATTAACAATTAAAGTTAGTATAAATTATCCAAAAATAAATATATTTATACTGGTAGGTGATTAATATTAATAAAAAGAAATATTTATCTTTAGCAGTAGTTTGCCTTTTTGTAGTATTCGCAACAGTTCTTTTAATTCCAACTAATAAGCAAAAGGAAGAAACTAATAAATTAACTGCTACGATTATTAAAAGTGATAAGGATAAGCTAACTGTCCAAGATACAGAAAACATTATATACACATTTTCTGTGGATAAAAAAACATATGAAGCAGGGGATAATGTTATAATCGAATATACGGGTTTACTTAATAAAAATAAGGAACAACAAGTAAATAAATTAATAAACATTAGTCCAGTTTCACAAGATGAAGATGATATTGCGCTATACCCATCAGACAATTTATTTAGTCAATTTAATATTTTAGCGTCAAACAAATTGAAAGAAATGAGTTTAGATGAAAAAATTGGACAAATTCTCTTAGTAAATTATCCAGAAAACAATGTTGAAGAGGCTCTCAATAAATATAAGGTTGGTGGTTTTGTTTTCTTTGAAAAAGATTTCAAAAATAAAACACCAGAAGAAGTAAAAAAAATGATGTCAAACGCTCAAGAAATATCAAAAATTCCTATATTAACTGCAGTTGATGAGGAAGGAGGATCAGTAGTTAGAATAAGTAGTAATCCCAAATTAGCATCAGAAAAGTTTAAGTCACCACGAGAACTTTATACAACAGGGGGCTTCGATTTAATAAAGGAAGATACTATTGAGAAAAGTTTACTATTAGAAGATTTAGGATTAAATGTCAATTTGGCTCCAGTTGTAGATGTTTCCACTAATTCAAGTGATTATATTTATAATAGAACCTTAGGAGAAGATACTTCAAAAACAGCAGAGTATGCTAAAACAGTAATTGAGGCCAATAAGAAAACGGGGGTATCTTATGTATTAAAACATTTTCCTGGTTATGCTAATAACTCCAATACACATACGGGTGAAGTAATAGATGATAGAACTTTTGAAGAAATAGAAGAACATGATTTAACACCATTTGAAGCAGGAATTGAAAGTGGAGCTGAAGCTATATTAGTAAGCCATATTAAAGTAAAAAGTATTGATGAAAATAAACCAGCCTCATTATCAGCAAGTGTGCATAATCTATTAAGAAACAATTTACGATTTACTGGTATTATCATAACAGACAATCTTTCAATGGATGCCACTGCTGATATACCAGATGCAGTAGTACAAGCTTTACTTGCCGGAAATGATATAGTTATAACAGCAGATTACGAAAAAAGCTTCAATGAAATAAAAGACGCTATTGAAGATGGAACACTTAGTGAAGATTTTATTGATAAAATAGTCCATCGAATTATATCTTGGAAATATTACAAAGGCTTAATGTATGAAAAAATAAAATAAAAAGAGAATC
>CAZTRE010000032.1:0-12645 GCA_964616405.1 uncultured Mycoplasma sp.
GAAAACTTTATTAATTATAAAAGAAAAGTATGGGAAAAACTCTATTTTAAAGGGGATGAATTTAGAAGAGGGGGCTACGACAATTGATAGAAATAAGCAAGTTGGAGGACATAGGGCATGAATGATTATGATGATATTATAAATTTAGAGCGACCAAGTTTGCCTTTCGAAGCTAAGGCTTTGATGTCTACGAGAGCAGCTCAGTTTGCACCTTTTTCGGCTTTAGCTGGGTATTATGAAGCATTAGAAGAAATTAGAAGAGTTACTACTAAAAAGCGTAGTCTTACCGAAAGCAGCAAAAAAATAATAAATGAAAAATTAAAGGTTATAAAAAATAATATTTGGAGTTTACCTAATGTCTGTATTAGTTATTTTGTAGAAGATAAGAAAAAAGAAGGAGGAGAATATAAAAAGATAACAGGTAAAGTCAGAAGAATTGATGAGGCTAATAAAAAAATTATTTTAATTACTGGTGAGCATATTTTTATAGAAGATATTGATGATATTACAGGAGAAATTTTTAACGATTTGAAAATTTAAAAATTTGTCATTTTCAAAAAAATTTCACATAATTTTGATTGACTTATGACAGGGTGTCATATTATAATGTACTAGCATATGAAATAGTGCAGTAAAAATACGAAGGTGAAAATTATTATGCCAAGTAAAACTTTTTTGAACTTAGATCAGAAGAAACAAAAGAAATTGCTTGCTGTTGCGATGAAGGAATTTTCTAACAATTTATATAATGATGTGTCGATTAGTCAAATTATTATTAAGGCAGGAATTCCTCGGGGAAGTTTTTATATGTATTTTAAGGATAAAGATGATTTGTTTGAATATTTGTTTTTAATTAATAAAGAAAAACTTTCTACAAGTTTTCGAGATTGTTTTAAACGTAATGATGGTGATTTATATAATTGTTTTATTGAATTGTACGATGAAATAGTTGATTATATCGATAAACATAATTATGAAGGAATATTTAAAAATATTTTTATCTACTTTGAGACACATAAGAACAATTTAGAAAAACCGGGGTATTCTATATACACGGCAGTAAAAGATCTTATTAATACAGAAAAATTGAGAAATGAGGAAGTAGAATTTATGTTTATAATGCTCTTTCATCATTTGTTTAGGACAATTACATATTGCATTAATAATAATTGCTTGGATGATAAAAATTTTTTCAAAAGAAAGCTTAATATTTTGTGCTATGGAATATATAAATAGAAGGAAAGGATGAGTATATGTTTAAGTTACTTAAAAATTTGACTAAAAAAGAAATTATATGTGCTTTAATTTGTGTTGTGTTAATTTCTTGTTCGGTATGGTTAGAATTAAAAATGCCAGATTATATGAGTGAGATTACCCGTCTTGTACAAACGGAAGGCAGTAAAATGTCCGAAATATTGGAACAAGGTGGATTTATGTTGGGGTGTGCTCTACTTAGTTTGGTATGCAGTATAATAGTGGGGTATTTTGCTTCTTATGTTGCATCTGGTTTTTCAAAAACTTTACGAGGAAAAATATTTGGAAAAGTTGAAACCATGGGTGTTGCAGAAATTAAGAAATTTTCAACTAGTAGTTTGATTACTAGGACGACCAATGATGTTACACAAATTGAAATGTTGATTAGTATGGGGCTTCAAGCAATGGTTAAAGCGCCGATCATGGCAGTTAGTGCAGTATTTAAGATTTTAAATAAAGGTTTTGAATGGAGTATATTGGTTGCTGTGTGCGTAGCTATATTACTATTTGTGGTAGCTACATTATTAATTATTGTATTACCTAGATTTAAGATTGTTCAAAAGTTAATTGACAGAATTAATGGAGTTACTCGAGAAAACTTAACGGGAATTAGAGTTATTAGAGCATTTAATGCCGAAAAATATCAAACTGACAAGTTTGGTAAAGTAAATGATGAGTTAACGAAAATGCAATTATTTAATCAAAGATGCTTTGAAATTATGAATCCAACAATGAATTTGGTAATGAATGGTTTAATACTTGGAATTTATATTATTGGCGCTGTTTTAATTGATAAAGCAGGTATGCTTGAAAAGATTACATTGTTTGGTGATATGGTGGTATTTTCAAGCTATGGAATGAATGTTATTATGTCATTTTTAATGTTATCGTTAATTTTCATGATGTTACCTCGTGCTCAAATCTCAGCTAATCGTATTAATGAAGTATTAGACGAAAAGATAAATATAGTTGATGGAGATTTTGATAAAAAAACAACAAAGTGTGGAGAAATTGAGTTTAAAAATGTTTCTTTTAAATATCCTGATGCAGATGAATATGTTTTACAGAATATATCATTTAAAGTAAATAAGGGAGAAATGGTAGCGTTTATTGGATCTACTGGTAGTGGTAAGTCAACTTTAATTAATTTGGTACCTAGATTTTATGATGCTACTGAAGGTGAAATTTTAGTAGATGGTGTTAATGTTAAAAATTATAAACAAGAGACGTTACATAATAAATTAGGATACGTTCCACAGAAAGCAGTTATGTTTACGGGAACTGTTGCTAGCAATGTATCTTATGGTGATAATGGAAAAAAAGAAATAAGTAGAAAAAAGATTAAAGAAGCAGTTGAAGTTGCCCAAGGTAAAGACTTTGTTGAGAAGATGGATGAAGCGTATGATGCACATATTGCTCGTGGAGGTACAAATGTATCTGGTGGGCAAAAACAACGTTTGGCTATAGCTAGAGCGATTGCCAGAGACCCAGAAATATATATATTTGATGATTCGTTTTCTGCGCTTGATTATAAAACAGATTTGGTACTTAGAACAGAGTTAAAAAAATATACTAAGGATGCAACAAGCTTGGTGGTAGCTCAAAGAATTGGCACTATTATAAATGCTGATAAAATAATAGTTTTAGATCAAGGAGAATGTGTTGGAATTGGAACACATAAAGAACTACTTGAATCGTGTGATGTGTATAAAGAAATTGCATTGTCACAACTATCAAAGGAGGAATTAGAAAATGCCTAGGCCTGGTCATGGTAAAACAATGGAAAAATCTAAAGATTTTAAGGGCTCAATACTTCGATTGCTTAAAAACTTAAGCCCATGGAAATATGTAATGATTATTGCAATTGTATTGGCAATGATTAGTTCAGCTTTATCTTTAGTTGCTCCAAATAAATTAAGTGATTTTGCAGATTTGATTAGTGATGGATTAATTCCTAATACAGAAAAATTAAAAGATATTGGAGAAGAGATTGGCAAAAATATTGCCACTATTGATTATAAAGAAAAACTTATTAATTTGAGTGCAAATGTTGAACTTACTAGTGAAGAACAAATTGAAACTATGGAAATAATTAATAAACTTACAGCTTCAAAAGGCCAAGAAGAGTCAATGACGTTATTTATACAATTGCCTGATAAAGTTTTAAATTATTTACTTTCTGATATAAAAGTAGACGGTGTTATAATTTCTGCTGGTGACCAAGTGGAAGTTATAAAACTTGCTTCTTCATTAGGGGATGAAGTTAAAACTGAAAAAGCGTTAAAAGTAATTGATGAATTGCCTGATAATGTATATAAGTTAGTTAAACCTAAGATGGATATGGACGCTATTGAAAAACTTGCAATATTTATGGCAACTTTATATGTAGTAAGTTCGTTATTTGGCTTTATTGAAGGTCTTTCTACAACAACTGTATCTAATAAGTTTGCTAATTCATTGCGAAAGAGAATTAGTAAAAAAATCAATAAATTACCACTTAAGTATTTTGATACTCATGAAACAGGAGATGTTTTGTCTAGAGTTACAAATGATGTTGATATGATTGCTCAAAATTTAAATAATAGTTTGGCGACTCTTGTATCAGCTTTAACTTTGTTTATTGGTTCAATTATTATGATGTTTGTTACTAATTGGGTGATGGCAATAACAGCTATTTTATCTAGTTTAATTGGATTTGTTTTAATGTTTATTATATTAGGTAGATCACAAAAATATTTTAATCAAAGACAAGAAGAGTTAGGTAATATGAATGGATATATCGAAGAGATGTATTCAGGACACAATGTAGTTAAAGTATATAATGGTACAGAAGAGGCACTTGAAAACTTTTCTAATTTAAATAGTAAGCTATATACGGCTAACCGTAAGAGTCAATTCTTATCTGGATTAATGCATCCAATTATGATGTTTATTGGTAATTTTGGTTATGTAATGGTTTGTATTGTAGGTGCTTTACTTACAATGAATAATATTATTACATTTGGAGTTATTGTAGCATTTATGATTTATGTTCGTTTATTTAGTAATCCACTTACTCAGATTGCCCAAGCAGTAACTAGTTTACAATCAACAGCTGCTGCTAGTGAACGTGTATTTGCATTCTTAGATGAGGCTGAGATGAATGATCAAAGCGATATAAAGAAAAAGCTTAATAAAAGTCAAGTTAAAGGCGAAATTGAATTTAAACATGTTAAATTTGGCTATGATCCAGGACGCACAATTATTAAAGATTTCAGTGTAAAAGTTAAACCGGGTCAAAAAGTTGCGATTGTAGGTCCAACTGGGGCTGGTAAAACGACAATGGTTAATTTATTGATGAAATTTTATGAAATAAATAATGGAGAGATTTTAATTGATGGAGTTTCAACAAAAGAATTAAGCCGTGAAAATATTCATGAATTGTTTATAATGGTTTTACAAGATACCTGGTTATTTGAAGGAAGTATTGGTGAAAATATTAAATTTAACAAAGAAGGCGTCAGTGATCGAGAAATTTGGGAAGCTCTACGTACAGTGGGAGTAGATCATTTTGTTAAAACTTTGCCTGGAGCACTTGATTATGTATTAGGTGATAATGATACTGTTAGTCAAGGACAAAAACAATTACTTACAATTGCGAGAGGTATGATTGAAGATGCTCCATTCTTAATTTTAGACGAAGCTACAAGTAATGTTGACACTAGAACTGAAGAGTTAGTTCAAAAAGCAATGGATAAGTTAACTGAAGGCAGAACTTCATTTATTATTGCTCATAGATTATCAACGATTAAAAATGCTGATTTAATTTTAGTTATGAATGATGGTAATATAATTGAACAGGGTAATCATGAAGAATTATTGGAAAAAGGCGGATTTTACGCTGACCTTTACAATTCACAATTTGAACTTGGAGGAGAGTAGAAATACTCTTCTTTTTTATACTTTTTATACTTGTAAAAAAAGATAAAATGGTCTAAAATTAGTATAGTAGAAAGGTGGGTCAATATGAATAACGAGGGTAATCAAACGTCTAATCAAACTGTCACAAAAAATACTTTAACAACTCCACAAACGATGTCTGCAGCAACAGTAATTGCTTCAACACATCCACAGGTATTGGCTAATTCTGGAGAGGTAAAAACAAATGCTCAGGTGACTAATCAACCGGTAGGAGAGCAGGTAAATGCATCGGTGGATGGTACGAATGGGGGTAAGAAAAATAAAAAAGTAAAGAAACCAAGACAAAAGAATAAATTAGCTAGATTTTACTTTTTTATTATCATATTGTTACTTGGAGTATGCGGCTGTTTATGGTTTTACCATCAGCAACAAATGATTATGATGGCATCAAGGTGTACACCTGTATCAACCAGTAAAGAAGAAAAAGAATTGGATTTAAATTCTAATATTGTTAAAGACTTATATTCACGTGTTAAGACATCACTACGTGAGGATTTGGGTCAAGCTCAGTTAAATGATGAACTTAAGTTGTATTTAGCGTATAGACAATTAGGAAATTCTGAATTTTATGAATCACACTGTAAATCATTTGAGGTTGCGGGGATGGAACCATTTAAGTGTGATGAAACAAATAACTTTATACCTAGAGCATTTAAAGTGGATGCTTTAGAAGTAGAATATAGAAAACTATTTGGCTATGATGCGGAAGTTCCTCATGGTAATATTCAATTAGGGAACAGTTGCGTAGGCGGTTTTCAATACATTGCTAGCAGAGGTGAATATGTTGAGGGGCAATGCCCATCTGTAGGAGCTACTTTATATAGAGTTGATAAAGAACTAACCAGTGCTTATAGTAGGAAATCTATTATTGTTTTAAGAGAGAGAGTTCATTATTATGGTTCTGAAGGGCTTAGTGTGCCGGAAGAATTGGTTAGTGGTACTTATGAATATACCTTTAAATTAGATATGAATTATAATTATGCTTATATAAGCAAAAAGTTGGTAAGTGAATAAAAAGTTGATTAGTAACGAGGTGTTTTTATGGAAATAAAGAAGATTATTACAGGAACTCTTGATGAGAACTGCTATGTACTTATAAAAAATAAAACTTGCTTGGTGATTGATCCAGGAGCAGATTATAACAATATTCGGGAAGCTGTAGGGGACAATAAAATATTGGGTGTACTTATTACTCATTCACATTTTGACCATATAGGGGCTTTACGTAATTTTTTAACTAAACGTAGTATAAAGATTTTTAAAAAGAGTAATTTAGAAGAAAAAGAGTATCAAATAGGTGATTTTAAGTTTGACTGCTTATATGTACCAGGACACTCAAAAGATTCGGTAGCTTTCTATTTTAAAGAAGATAATTCAATGTTTGTAGGAGATTTTGTGTTTAAAGATTCTGTTGGACGATGTGATTTACCGGGCGGTTCTGTAAATGAAATGGAAAATAGTATTAAAAAGTTACTTGAATATGATGAAGATATTAAGCTTTACTCTGGTCATGGAGAGGACACAACTTTAAATATTGAAAAAGAAAATAATCCTTACTTACGATAGTAATGGATTTTTTTTATTAATTAATAAAGGAAATATTTACTGCTTTTCTTTTGAAATAATTTATGGTATTATAGTGTGTCAAAGAGGGAGGATAACATATGAAAATTTGGACTAAGGTGCATTTAAAAGATAAAGATAGAAGTGTTAATTTAATTAGTAAGTCACTTACTAACTATTTATATGGTTATGGACCAATCGATGATATAGCTAAAAAATATAATATTTCAAGAGAAGATCGAAAGATGCTTGATCAATATACGGCAAATAGAATAGCCGGGGTGTTGATGCTTTATTTAGCTGGAGATACTAGAAGAATAAATGATATTGTAAACCGCTATAATTTAGATAATAGTTTAGTTACAGAAATATTACCTGAGTTAGAAGGCTATATAAATAAATAAAAATTTAGAAATACTTATACAAATAATTAATATAAAAAAGATTCAGCTATTTAAGTTCTGAATCTTTTTATTTTTTATTTAATTATATTTTGTTTTTATATAAAGAATAATGTGCTTAGAAAACCTAGAAGCATTGCGACTACTAAGATAATACATACTACCTTTACAAATGTTTTATTCACCTTATTCACCTCTATTAATAATTATAAATTATTTAGCGAAAAAAGTAAAATGAATTAAAGAATTAATGGATGGTGTTTCGAATATTATTTAGTGGTGAGGCGAAGAAATGAATAAAGAAATTATTAAGACAAAAAAATTATTATTAGTTTTACTAGGAATTGTAGCTTTAGGATTTATTTTGGGAATATTATTTATTAGTATTTTAAGCGTAGAGAATAAGGAATTGATTAAGGACAGTATTGTTAATTATTTTGAGACGGTGAATACTGGAAAAATAAACTATGGAGTTAATATATTTAAAGAGATAGGTACTAATTTGGGATTAAGTATTATTATTTGGCTAATTGGCATCTCAATTATTGGAGTTTTTATTGTCGGCGGGATTATCTTCTTTAAAAGTTTTTTGGTGGGATTTAGCTTTTCTAGTATTGTTTATACGTTTGGATTTAAGGGAATACTTTTGGCACTTATTTATATTGTACCGGAGATTATTTCTTTATTTATAATGTTTGTTTTGGTGTATTATGCGATTAGTTTTTCGGTAATACTATTTAATTATTTGTTTAGAAAGAAGGAAATAGTTAGAACTTTAATTGTGAGAAGATATACTAAGGTTTTAGTGATTGTTATAGTGGGGGTTATTTTAAATGGTTTATTGAAAGAAGCGGTTATTCCTAATATTCTTAAATTGTTTTAACTTTAAAAAATACTAATTTTAGTGTATACTTTAGTTGGTGATTTATATGGAAAAGGTTATTGGTTTAGGAATGAGCGGGGGAGTTGATTCTTCTGTTGCTGCTTATTTATTAAAAGAACAAGGCTATAAGGTTATTGGTATAACAATGATTCTTATTGATGGAGAAAAAACTGCTGATGCGATTAGTTCAGCTAAAGATGTTTGTGAAAGGTTGAAAATAGAACATCATACTATAGATTTACGTGATAAGTTTAGAAAAATTGTTATCGATAACTTCATTAATGCATATAAAAATGGTACTACTCCTAATCCGTGTTGTGTTTGTAATAAATATTTTAAGTTTGGACTTTTTTATGAAGAAGCAGCCAAACTAGGCTGTAATTATATTGCGACAGGACATTATGCCCGTATAAGAGACGGAAGGCTATATAAGTCAATGGCACTTGAAAAAGATCAATCTTATTTTTTGTGGGGCGTTGATAAAGAGGTATTAAAACATGTGGTAATGCCACTAGAAAGTTATACTAATAAAGATGAAATTAGAGAGATTGCTAGTAAGATAGGCTTAAGTGTTTCTGATAAAAAAGATAGTCAAGAAGTTTGCTTTATTCCTGATGATGATTATAAGAATTTTTTAGATAATAATATGAATGATATTCAAAAAAGTGGTGACGTTTGCTTAGAATCTGGTGAAGTGCTTGGTGAGCATCAAGGTTTTGCTTATTATACAATTGGACAACGAAAAGGATTAAATATTAGTTATAGTGAACCTTTATATGTTATTAAATTGGATACTGATAATAATAAATTAATTGTTGGACCAAATAGTAGTTTATTTAAGAGGCGTTTTATTGCAAAAGATGTTAATTTATTAGTTGATAAAATTGAAGGTGAGGTATTTGCAAAAGTACGTTCTCGAGGTTTTACTAAAAGGTGTAATGTTACAATGCTAGATAACAATAAAATGATGGTTGAATTTGCTGAGGCAGAACGAGCTATTACTTTAGGCCAATCAGTAGTTTTATATGATAGTAGTGATTGCTGCTTAGGTGGAGGAATTATTGATGAGGTCCTTGAATAGATTGAAACGTTTTTTGAAACGTTTTTTTATCTGGTAAAGAAAAATATTCTACAACTTCACTTATCCATTGATCGGATGGTTGCTCAATAAACTTTATTTTCTTTTGTTTAGCTAGTAAATAGCCAATTTCAAATGCAACTGTATTGCCAATATAGCCGGATTCATCACATACGATTATTTCTTCTGATTTTAAACATTTTTCGATGAAGTCACGCTCTATTATAATGGGGCTGTTGCTAATGTCATCTTCAAAAATAACAAAGCCGTTTTCATCGGTTTTAACATTTGAAAGTAATGGCCCTAAAATTTTATATCCATATGCTTCTTTTTGCTTGGCTACTTCTTGGATGGCTTGTAACTGTTTTCTTAGGCTTCCTAATAGAGAAATTGTTTTATCTTCAACGTCTTGTGTTTGGGCATTCAGATTAAATTCTATATTTCTAGCAACGCCAAAGTTACCTTTAGAATCGACTTTTTTTAATAAATATGGATAAGCCATTGTTCTAATAAAGTCTAAGGGAAATTGTACAATTTCGTTACAACCATTGTTTTTCTTTAAAATTGATGCCATTAACCATTCGGATTTATCTATGTCGTTCCAGAAGAATATTTCTTGTTCTAATGCCATTAGATATCCTAATATGAACATAGTATATTTATCTAAATTATTATCTGCATTGCATACATATATGGCATCACTTTTGATACAATTATTTATTTGTTCAATCATGTCTTGTGAGGATAGATTAGGTAGAGATGATGTATTTGCTAAATTATTTTTATGAAATATTTGTCTTAATGTTTCATCATCAATTAATATAGGCTCTCTTGTACCTAGGTAATAGGCGATATTTTTTAATGAATTATCTATTTTGCTATCTTTTATTTTGTATTTATCATAGTAATAAGAGTTAACGTTTTGGGACTGAAATAGGTAAAACATAAAATTCATATCATAAATGTTATTTCCTAATAAAGCAAAATCAAAATAATTATCTGATGGATACTTCCGCATATGTAACACCTCTTGTTTTTATATTATATATAATTATGTAGATAAAATAAATGGTTAAATTGAATTTAATAGTTTGTTGATATTACTAGGTTTTAATTTTTTATAAACAAAATGGTGTCAATTTACACTTGATTATTTACAGGTAAATGTCTATAATTATTTTAGGAGGGTAATTATATGAAAGAATTAAATGTAGTACTAACGGAACTTGGTATTAGTAAGGTGCGTTTAGCAAAGTATTTGGGAGTATCTAGACAAATGCTATATAACTATTTAAGTATTGATGATATTAATAATTGGCCTAAAGAAAAAGCTGCAAAAGTATTAAGTTTATTAAATATAGAAAATATTGATGCTTTAAAGGATTTAAAGATTACAGGAGAATATATTATTGAAGTTGAGGGAAGACTTAATGAGGGCGTAAAAGATGCTTCTAGTAAAGAGGTAATTGCTGATTTAAAGGGATTTAATAAGAAAGAACAAGAATTACTTTCTGATATTATTAATCTTTTAAAAGAAAAGTTGGTTGCGGATAAAACAAAGGATACTTATAATACATATTTATATTTATTCCACTTTTTACAATCAATGGGTACGACTGAAGAATTAAAATATATTTTAGCGTATATGTCTAAATCTTTGGGATTTACCGATCCACTTGAATTTGTTTTTAACAAAGACAAACAATTTATTTTTGAAAGTATTTTATTTAGCGCTATGACTTTATATAATAATGGAGGAGCTTCTAAGAGTAGATTGAGTGCTTCTCATCAAAGATTTGTTCAAGATATTGAACATAAAAATGAAGAAAAACTATCTCGTACTCAGGAGCTTAATACAGCTAAAGTTCAGGCGTTAAAAGAACTTGGCTATACTGAAATAAATGAAGATAATGCAAAAGAAGTATTAGAAAAGATTGCGGAAATTCAATCTAGAAAAGTATAAAGAGGTATATATGAATAAATTTTGTGGTAATTGTGGATCTCAATTAGTTAATGGGGTATGTGTTTATTGTCAAAATAATAATGTTAATCCTCAACAATCAATTGATCAGGTGGCTCAGCCTACATTGATGGGTACTGAAAGCCTTAATTTAGACGGTAATAAACCAGCTATTGATCCAGTTATTAATAAGTCTGCTTCTAATAAAGGAATTATAGGAATCATTTTAGGAATTGTAGCTTTCTTTGTGTTTGGGTATTTGTCTTTTATTGGATTGTCACTTTCAATTACTGGTTTAAATGAAGCGAAAAATAATGGAGGGGGTTCTGGCAAGACTTTGTCTATTATAGGTATTGTTGTGTGCAGCGTTGATGTTGCATTCATAATTTTAGGAATTATAATGAAAATTGTTGGCTAGTTTTGAAATGGAGTGATATATATGGCTAGATTTTGTCCGAGCTGTGGTCAAGAAATTACTGAAGAAGGAACGTTTTGCATTAATTGCGGTTATAATTTAAATCAAAATAATTACAATAACCAAAACAGTTTTAATTATAATACAAGTGGTGAAAATTTTAATCAGAGTATAAGTAATGAATACAATAATGCTATGGCAATTACGGGATTTGTGCTTGGTATTTTATCTATATTATGTTGTTGCTTTTTTACAGGGTTATCTGTTGCGGGACTTATTTTTTCTATAATAGGGTTAAGTAATGCTGATAGTCATAATGGAAAGGGCAAGGGTTTAGCAATTACTGGTATTGTTCTTAATGGTATTGGTATATTCTTTCTTATTATATATTCTGTTATGCTTTTGTTTCTATAATAAATGAAGTATGAATTATCATACTTTTTTTCTGTGGAGTGATGATTGATGAAAACTGGTTGTTGGTTTAGAGAAAATTTTGGGCTTTATTGTGCTGGGTGTGGGGGAACTAGAATGGTAAAGGCTCTTTTAAGACTTGATTTTTATCAGGCGTTTAGATATAATCCATTAGTCTTTGTTTTGCTAGTTTTAATCGGTATTTGGGCATGTTTTAATATTTATAGATTAATTATACATAAAAAGATATATTGGCCTTCAGAAAGAGTCTGGATTATATTTGCGGGGATTGTAATTTTATATATGATAATGAGGAATATTCCTTTATTTGATTTTTTAATTCCTACCAATGTATGACAAAATTTAGATAGAGTAGGGTGACTAGTAATATTTGCTTTTATAAAAAACAAGTGATATTTATATTAAATACAGCACTTGTTTTATTATTTATTAATTTGTTAGAGATTAAAGAATTTATTTTGATATGGCAAGTAAGTTTAATATTAATAATTATAGTGATAGTTATTTAATAATTGTAGGAAATTTTTTAAAATTTTATTAATTATAAATATAATATATAGAGCTTTAGATTGATTAAAAATAAATGAAAAAAATGCAGTTTTGTTTATTAATTAATTAATTAATCATTTTATTAACTTCCTATAATTGATATTATGTTAACTTCTATATATGCATTTATTGTTTTTTCAATATATTATT
>CAZTRE010000033.1:0-12233 GCA_964616405.1 uncultured Mycoplasma sp.
AACTATTAATTATGATATAACATTTGGATTTGAACAAATAACTAATTAAAAATATTAAAGACAAACTAAATAGAAGGTAAAATTCTATTTAGTTTTTTTTTGTACCAAAATTCGAATGTAAAAATTGATGAGAATATTTATTATTCATATTTAATATCTAGTATGATATAATAAAAGCAAGAATTATAGGAGAAAAAAATGAAAAAGAAAATAATTTTATTACTAATAATTTCTTTGCTATTTATAACAGGTTGTACTTCAAAACTAAACTTTGAAGAAGTAAAAGAGGATACAAATAGTTTTCATAAAATGTATGCAGCTGAGAAAATAGCCGGAGGCATTGTTTATTTTGATAACCAAAACGTCGTTTATGAAAAAGCTGGTACCATAACAATTATCACAGATTACGTTGAAGAAGTTTGGCTTGAGAATGAAGATTTATATTATACTAAAAATAATATTTTATATAATTACAATCTAAAAACTAAACAAGAAGAAAAGATTACAAGTAAGCCTCATAGAATACTAGGAAAATATAATGATGCCATTATTTCCTATAGCGGTAAAAATATTTATGCTATAAAGAATAATAAAAAAGAAAAAATATTTGCTGATGGATACTATTTAAATCGAGCTATTTTATATAAAAATAAAGTATATGGTATCCCATCTCACAATGTATATGAGTATAATTTAGATACTTTAAACACAAAAAAGATAACTGATAATCCAGAATATATCCAAATGCAAAAAGTTGCTAATGAACTTTATATTACTGAAGGAAAAAAGATTAATAAGAAAAAAGATAATTTAAATTTCACTTATTCAAAGGTAACAGATCAAGGCCTACAAAAAGTCATGACTATTAAAAATAAAAATATGATTAATGCCGAAAAATTTGTCAAAGATGGCTTGTTTTTATCTACCATAGATAGCCAGAAGGATATTAATGGTAAAGGAAGATTATACTTTTTTAAAAACGGAAAATTAAAAACAATTGATAAAGGTTATTATTACGAAATAATTGCTATTTATAACGGAAAAATGTATTTTTATAAAAACAGATATAATTATGGAACATATGATAAAAATTTAAATTCAATTTATTATTATGATGGAAATAATGTTCATAAAGCATTTACACTAGACCTTGATAATTATGAAGCCATAAATGGATACCCTTATGAAGATGGTTTATTAATTACCTTATCTTATGAGTCTAATACTAATCTATATAATTACGATGGTCACCAAATAAAAGAACTTCCAGTGAATGTTTATAGTATACACGAGTTAAAAGTGATAGATAATAAGATTTATATGCGCTACTCAGAAGGTGAAGAATCATTTAATAGTCTAGGTAAAGTCATGTCTTTAGATTAATTAATATTAACTGAATTAAAAATATAATAAAAAAGGAGAAAATTATGTCTATAAAAAAATTTGCTATTATTGAAATTGGTAGTAACAATACCAAAACCCACATTTATGAAAACAATCAAGTGCTTTATGAGAATAACACTACAATTGAATTTAAAAAGAATTATGCCCTTGAACAAAAGATAGCTTCTAACGATCTTTTACTATTATATAAAATAATTGAAACAGCCAAAGAATATACTGAAGAAATTCATATTTATGGGTGTAGTATCTTTAGAAATATAAAAGAAGAGGAACTACGAGAGATAAACTCTTATCTTAAAAAAAACTATCAAGTAACAATAGAGGTTGTTTCTCAAGAAGATGAAGCTTTATATACAGCCTTAGGCTGTTACGGAAATATTGACTATGATAATGATGTTTGTGTTTTTATTGGAGGAGGAGGTTCAATCGAACTTATTCACGCTAAAAATAACCAAGTACTTAATAAAAAGTTTTATAATTTTGGTGTTGTAGATATTACTAAGCATTTTGAAAGTCTAAAAGATGATATTCCTACTTGTACATTTGATGAGGTGTACAACTATGTATCCGAGTTAGTAGGAGAATTACCATTTAAAGCAGATGTACTTATTTTAGCTGGAGGAGATCATCTATATTGGTACAATAATGCTAAATATGAATTATCCCCAAATAAAATCTATGAAAGTGCAAATCAACCATATATGATTACTATTAATCAAAGTGATAAATATGATCATGATGCCTTAGTATCATCACTAGATAAAGTTAGACAAAATAGTGATAATCCGAAATGGTTTGATGGTTCACGAGCTATGAAAGTAATAACCAATTTAATTTCTCATAAAATAGAAGCGAAATATATTATACCAACTAAAATAAATATGGAAGATGGTTTAAAAAATAAATTAAATAATAATAAGGAGTACGATTTATGATTACAGAACAATTAAACGCAGTAATAGATAAATATAAAATTACCAAATTACAAAATATTATTTATGGAACAAATATTCCTATGCCGAATAGAGTAATTCCTACACCTTGGAAAACTTATATTCGTTTTGATAAAACAGAATACTATTTTTACTTATTTGATGAAAATGGTATAACTTTTTACCCAAGAGATGGTAGTGAGTATGCAACTATTTATTGGAAGGATGTTATTGATTTTAAAATAAGTCATATCTTTATTCTTGGCAAAATGACTATTAAAACAAAAGATGGCACCTATAAATTTCAAATAAATAGGATGGTTATTGGATGCCCTTGGATAAAACAAAATACAAAATACTTAGAAGAAAATAATTATTTCTATAAAAAACAATAATGGGAGAAACCTATGGAAAGATTAGATAAAATAATCTCATCACAAACAACTTATTCTCGTAAGGATGTAAAAAACTTAGTACGGCAAAAAAGAGTCTTAGTTAATGGAAATTTAGTAGAAAAATCTGATTTTAAAATTGATCCAACTAGAGATAAAATCACAATAGATAATGAAGCTTTGTCCAATCAAGAATATGTCTATCTCATTTTAAATAAGCCTAAGGGTTATATCAGCGCAACAGAAGATAGAACCCAACCAACAGTATTGGATTTAGTACCAGAAAAATACCATCATCGTGATTTATTTCCTGCTGGAAGATTAGACAAAGATACTACGGGTTTAATGATTATTACTGACGATGGTCATTTTGCTCATGATATTCTATCTCCTAGAAAGCATGTGAAAAAAACTTACAAGGTTCAAACAGATATTCCAATGACTAAAGAAATGGTTGACGGTTTTAAGGCGGGTGTTCAACTATCTGATGGAGAATGCAAAAGCGCCCATCTTGAACTAATAGGGGAAGAAGAGGGAATAGTTATCTTAACTGAAGGCAGATATCATCAGATAAAAAGAATGTTTGGCTGTTTTAAAGCAAAGGTTATTGAATTAGAACGATTAGGAATGGGAAATCTTTATTTACCAAAAGACCTAAAACAAGGTGTTTGTCGTGAATTAACCTTAGAAGAACTTGCCCAGATAAAATTATAAAAAATTAATAATAATGGAATTTATAAATATATATTATATAATATTAAAGAGGCGATAAAAATGAACAATCAAAATAAATTTAATGAGTTACGCGAAAGATATCCTAATTTTATATATGAAGATTACGATATTTTATTTGATAATAATAATTTAAATATAAAGTACACTTTTAACATCCCAGGACTTACGAAATTCTATCCCGAGATAAAAATTAGTAAGGATTATCTAAAGAGTAATTATGATAATGATTATTTAAATTATTTAGTTTTTCATATTGGACTTATTGAATTAATTAGTTATTGTAAATGTACTTGTTCTAAAAATATTATTATTAAGGCTGGATATGTTAAGGAAGATCAGATTAAATTTTTGAGTAAATTGTACTATAATGGCTTAGGGGAATTTTTATATAAAAATGGAATAAGTGTTTCAGAGGACGAATTATTTAATATTGAGTGTCAACGCGAAGAAACAACATTAGAAAAAATTAATTATCAAGGAGTAGGTAATTTAATTTGTGTTGGGGGAGGAAAGGATTCTTGTGTTAGCTTAGAATTATTAAAAGATGAAGAAGCAAATAGTTGTTTTATTATAAATCCTAAAACTCCATCACTTGAAACGGCCGCCTCAGCAGGCTATAATGACTCTCAGATTATTAAGGTAGAAAGAATCTTAGATAGAAAAATCATTGAATTAAATAAAGAAGGTTATTTAAATGGACATACACCATTTTCTTCAATAGTTGCGTTTATTTCTTATTTATGTGCCTATTTGTTAGGTAAAAAGAATATAATTTTATCAAATGAAAGTAGTGCAAATGAACCAACTGTTCTTGGAACTAATATCAATCATCAATATTCTAAGAGTTTTGAGTTTGAAACAGATTTTATGAATTATATGAATCAATTTATTGGACTTGATATAAAATACTTTAGTCTTTTAAGAGGACTAAGTGAGTTAAATATAGCTAAGCTATTTTCTAATTATAAAAAGTATCATCAATATTTTAAAAGTTGTAATTTAGGTAGTAAAGAAAAGGAATGGAAATGGTGTTGTAATTGCCCTAAGTGTTTATTTGTTTACATTATATTATCACCATTCTTATCTAAGAATGAATTAATTTCTATATTTGGCGAAGACCTTTATTTAAGAGATGATATGTTAGAGACATTTAAAGAAATTGTGGGGTATAGTGATACTAAGCCATTTGAATGTGTTGGAACATATAGTGAAGCAAGGTATGCCGTTAGCCTAGTCATAAATAAGTTAGAAAATGAAGAGTTACCATATCTTTTAAAATATTATAAAGATAATTATGAGTTAGAATTAGATAGTACCAAAATACTTATGTATAATGAAGAAAATAATTTAGATGAATATTATAATAATTTAGTAAAGAAGGAATTAAAAAAGTATGTATAAGAAAATAATTAATAAATTAGAAAATAAAAATATTGCTATTTTAGGTTTTGGTAGGGAAGGAAAATCTACATATAATTTTATTAGAAAATATCTTCCTACTTTACATTTAACTATTATAGATAAAAATCCTGTAGATTTAGTGGATGATTTCACAACCATTATCACAGGTGATTCTTATTTAGATAATTTAGGAGATTATGATTTAATTATCAAATCACCTGGAATTAGTTTAAAGGATATAGATATTACATTATTTAAAGATAAAATTAGCTCCCAAGTTGAATTGCTTTTAGAAGTTTTTAGAGATAATATTATTGGTGTTACCGGTACAAAAGGTAAAAGTACTACTAGTTCGTTAATATATTCTGTTCTAAAAGATCAAGGAAAAGATACTTATCTTCTAGGAAATATCGGAACACCAGTTTTTGATCAAATAGAAAATTATAATAAAGACACTATTTTAGTAGTAGAAATGAGTTCTCATCAATTAGAATTTATTAAAACATCCCCACATATTGCGATTATTTTAAATTTATATCAAGATCACCTAGACCACGCTGGAAGCCTAGAACATTATCACGCCAATAAAATGAATATTTTTAAATTTCAAACTACAGATGATTATACAATTTATTCAGAAGATAATGTTTATCTAAGTGAACAAATTAAAGCTTATCCTTATCAAGGAAAGAAATATCCTATTTCTTTTGCTCAAGATACTTTAGTACACTTAGTAGATAATAAAATTTATTTAGAAAATGAATTACTTTATACTGATTCAAAACGTAATTTACTAGGTGAGCATAATTTGAAAAATATTATGTTTGTCATGACCGTTTGTAAAATACTAAATTTAGATTTAGCTAAGGCAAAAGAGACGATTGTTAATTTTAAAGGATTAAAATACCGTATGGAATATATTGGAACATACGATGGCATTTCTTATTATAATGATACAATTGCGACTATTCCTGAAGCAACAATTAGTGCGATTAAGGCAATTGGAAATGTTGATACATTAATATTTGGTGGCTTGAACCGAGAAATAGATTATTCCCAATTTATCGAATTTTTAAATTCTTCAGCAGTAAATAATTTTATTTGTATGCCTACAACTGGTTATTTAATTGGAAAGAAAATGGAAGAGAATACAACTAAAAATATTTATTATGCTAAAGATTTAGATGAAGCTTACCATTTAGCCGTTGAAAAAACTTCAAAAGGAATGAGTTGCTTATTATCTCCAGCGGCCGCTAGTTATGAGTTTTATAAAAACTTTGAAGAAAAAGGACATGCTTTTGAATTGTTAGTTACACAAAAAGAAAAATAAATTTAAGTTTACAGTTTCATATTAATAATACTGCAAAACAAAAACAAATGATAAAAGTAGACAAAAAACATAGTCTACTTTTTGTATGTTATAATAAATATATATTATTAACTAGGATTTGAAAGTGAGTGATAACTATGTGTACAGTATTAAATTTTAAAACCAAAGATCATTATTTTGGAAGAAATCTTGATCTAGACCATTCTTATGGAGAAGAAATTTGCATTCTGCCTCGTCATTTTCCATTACAATTTCGTCAAATAGGCACATTTGATACACATTATGCAATGATTGGCATGGCTACGATTATTGATAATAATCCGTTATTTTATGATGCAACCAATGAACATGGAATTTCTATGGCTGGATTAAACTTTCCAAACAATGCCCATTATTCTTCAATAAAACAAGATAAAGATAATATTTGTCAATTTGAATTTATTCCTTGGATATTAGGTCAATGTCAAAATATGGAAGAGGTCCGCCGATTATTAAGCGCTATCAATATTATAAATATTCCATTTAGTGAACTTGTTCCACTATCATCTCTTCATTGGATGATATCCTATAAAGAGGAATCGATTGTAGTTGAGGCTATGAAAGATGGTTTACATATATATGAAAATCCAGTAGGAGCATTAACTAATAATCCTCCTTTTGAATACCAATTATTTAATTTAAATAATTATCGTAATTTAAAAATTAAAAATGGCAAAAATACCTTTTCTAATAAAATACATCTAGATGAATATTGCCAAGGACTAGGCACATTAGGGCTTCCAGGTGATAACTCATCAATGTCCAGATTTGTCCGCGCTGTCTTTAATCAAACTAATTCATTTTGTAATTGCGACGAAAAATCATCAGTATCACAATTCTTCCACCTTCTTTCATCAGTTGCGATGATTAGGGGTTGTTGTCAAACATCATCTGATAAATGGGATATCACTGTTTATAGTTCATGCGTAAATACTGATAAACTTCTATATTATTATACTACTTATGATAATCATCAAATTAGTTGTATAAATATGAACCACACTGATTTAAATGCCCAAAATATAAGTAGATTTCCTTTAACTTTAACAGAACAAATTCACTATGAAAACTAACTAAAATTTATAGAGCTTCGGCTCTTTTGATGTTATAATAAAATTAATTTTAAACAGGAGGGATGACCATGGAATATAAAATCATTAATGGTGCCATAACATTTGGTTCTAATACAATATTAGAAGAAATCAACTTTGAAATAAAAAATAATGATAAAATAGCCATTGTAGGTCGAAACGGCAGTGGGAAGACCTCACTACTAAAAGCAATTATTGATAATGAAATGTTAGAAACGGGACTCGGTCAAGAAGACCTTCAAGTAATAAAAATAGGGAAACCTACCATCGGTTATCAAGAACAACACTCCTTTTCAGATCTTTCAGTAACTTTACTTGACGAAATTTTAAAAAATTATACCCCGTTAATAAAACTAGAAGAAAAAATTAAAAAATTAGAGTCTGAATTAGAGAATAATGCTACAACTAAAACTATCGAAGAATATACGGATACTTTAGAAAAATACAAATATGAAGGTGGTTATGATTATAAAAAAGAATATGAGTTAGCTCTTCAAAAATTTGGTTTTACTAAAAATGATAAATCCAAAAAACTATCCGACTTCTCAGGAGGAGAACGTACTAAAATTGCATTTTTAAAATTACTTTTAAGTAAACCAGATATCCTACTTTTGGATGAACCCACAAACCATCTAGATATTATGACTGTTGAATGGTTAGAAAATTATTTAAGTGCTTATCCTAAAGCTTTAGTAGTTGTTTCCCATGACCGAATGTTTTTAGATAAAGTAGTTACTAAAGTATATGAGATTGAATATTCCTCACTCACTAAATATAAAGGAAACTATACTGCTTTTGAACGCCAGAAAAAGTTAAATTACGAACGACAATTAGAAGATTATGAGTACCAACAAAAAGAAATAAAACGTCTTCAAGACATTGCTGATAGATTTCGTTATAAACCAAGTAAAGCATCTATGGCTATGTCCAAATTAAAAAAGATTGAACAAATGACGTTAGTAGATAAACCACCTAAGTACGACTTAAAAACTTTCAATGCAACTTTAAAAGCTACAAGTGAAAGCAGTAATATTGTTTTAACAGTTCGTGACTTAGAGTTTGGTTATAATAATATTCCTTTAGGAAAAGCAACTTTTGAATTATATAAGGGTCAAAAGATGGCGATAATTGGTGAAAATGGCAAAGGCAAATCAACTCTCATCAAAACACTAATTAATGATCTACCAAAAATAAGTGGTAAGTATACTTATGGCTTTAACGTTCATAAGGCTTATTTTGACCAGCAAATGGAATTTATTAATGATGAAAATACTATTTATGATGAATATCATCAATCATTTCCAAATGATGATCCGCTTCAAATAAGAAAAACTTTAGGTGCTTTCCAGTTCACGGGAGATGATGTTTTTAAACAAATAAAACTCTTATCAGGTGGAGAAAAGGTTCGCTTAGGATTATGTAAAATCTTGAAACAATCCCCAAACTTATTACTACTAGATGAACCAACCAATCACTTAGATATTATTGGTAAGGAAAATCTAGAAGAGTTATTATCTGCGTATCAAGGAACAATACTTTTTGTATCTCATGATCGTTACTTCATCAATAAAATAGCTGATTCACTATTAATATTTGAAGATGATAAAATTACTTATTTTAGAGGGAACTATCAAGAATATACCAATTTAAGGCAACAAGAACTACAAAAGAGAACTGACAGAAAAGGAGTTCAAACTAAATCCTTAAAACTACCCAAGGAAAAGCCTAAAAATAATAATCCTTTAATTAAAAAGGTCGAAAAGGAAATTGAAAAATTAGAAACTTCAAAAAAAGAAATAGAAAAAACAATGTTAGAAAAAGACGTCTATAGTGACTATTTAAAAATGAATGAATTACAAGCAAAACTTCAAGTAATCGATGAAAGCCTTACTAAAAAACTTCAAGAGTGGGAAGACTTGTTTAATTAGAAGGAGAGATTTATGAAAAAAGAAAAAACCAACGTTATGCGCATTCTAGACCAAAAAAAGATTCCTTATATTTCACATTCTTATGTAGGAACTACTGCTGTATCTGGAATAGAAGTAGCCACCGTCTTAAATCAAAACCCTGACCAAGTCTTTAAAACTCTTGTCACTAAAAGTTCTAAAAATATAAATTATGTTTTTGTAATCCCTGTAGCTAAGGAATTAGATTTAAAAAAAGCCGCTTTAGCGGTAGGCGAGAAGAGTATAGAAATGTTAAAATCAAAAGAATTACTACCATTAACTGGTTATATTCATGGAGGGTGTTCTCCTATTGGCATGAAAAAACAATTTAAAACTGTTTTTGATATATCCGCTAAAAAACATCCCACAATTATTTTTAGTGGTGGTAAAATTGGCTATCAAGTGGAACTAAGACTAGAAGAATTATCAAAAGTTATCAATTATACTTTAGTTGACCTAACGCTTTAAAGAAGTACTAAAAGCCATATTAAAAGAATAAACTTATCATAAATACAAGACTTATTTAAGTCTTTTTTATCTGTAAAAAAGGAGAAATAATGAAATTATTGGATATAGTATTTACTTCATTTGGTTTAGCGATGGATGCTTTTGCTGCGGCTATATGTAAAGGATTATCTATGCAAAAATATAACTATAAACAAGGGGTTGTTATTGGACTATATTTTGGCATTTTTCAAGGACTAATGCCTATACTTGGTTACATACTTGGTTTATCTTTTCAAGAAAAAATAGTCCAAGTAGATCACTGGATAGCCTTTATTTTATTAAGTGTTATTGGCCTCAATATGATTAAAGAGTCTTTTTCTAAAGAAAAAATAACTTATTCAAGCAGTGTTACCTTTAAAGAAATGTTTCCCTTAGCTATTGCCACAAGTATTGATGCTCTAACTATTGGAATAACTTTAGCGTTTTTAAAAGTTAATATTATTACCTCATCTATAATAATTTGTTTAATTACCTTCATAATGTCTTTTCTTGGTACAAAACTAGGTTATAATATTGGTTCAAAATATTCAAAAAAAGCTGAGTTTTTAGGCGGTTTGGTTTTAATACTAATGGCTTTAAAAGTACTTGTCACTCACTTGACATTAAAATAATCAGCCAATGTTTTAATCACATAATTTGCTTGTTATAATAAAGAAAAAAGAAGAGATTATTATCTCTTTTCTAAATAATATAGTAATTATCGGTAATACCTATTAAAGTGGATGTGATAAAATGAATAAACTATATAAAATAGCAGTAATCTTTTTATTAACTTTATGTATTTTATTGGCTTGTATAATTCTAATGCTTTTCGGCACTAAGTTTTTTTCTTTAATTCACAATCCGAAAACAGATGAAGAACTATTACTTACTAAAATAAAAAGTAAGACTGGTATAGATTTTTCTTCCTGCGAATTACTAAGTGAAGAAAATACTCATGGTGGCTTTTTAGAAACAGGCGCCACACAAAAGATATACAACTGCTATCATCAAGACATAAAAAAGAAATCTTTGAAACAAGGCCTAAAGCTACTCCCACTAAGTAAAAATTTAACAGAAGATATTATGGCAAACTTTCCCAATGATGATAAAATTGCTCCTGGGAATATTATTCCTGAAATTACAAATGGTTATTATTTTTTTATTGATAACTATACAGTGAATTATGAAAGTAATCTTGATATTTATAGTGACAAAAATATTTCCAACAGACTATCAAGAAATTACTCATTAGGTGTCTATGACTACGAAACAAAGATATTTTACTACTTTGAACTGGATACATAAAAAAATAAGAGCACTTCACATGCTCTTTTTCTATTAAAGAAATATTGCTACTAAGACCAAGAATATATTATGTAACATATGAAACATAATAGGAGTGAAGATAGTATCACTATCATAATAACTTGCTGCAAATGCTACTCCTAAGCTTCCATAAGGAAGAATAAATAACCAATCAGTAAAAGTATTTGCAGTACTAAATACATGGGCAAGCCCAAATAAAAAACCACTAAAAATTATATAAAACCAACGACTTTTGAAAATCTTTCTTATTGATTTTCTAAAAACAAGTTCTTCTGACCATGGAGCAAAAACGCCTGACATAATAAGCATTAACCAAGGCATAGTCGTAATCATATCTTGAACGGCTTTTTCATTATTCGCAACCCCAGTATGAAATAAAACATTTAAAATTGTATTAAAGACTACCATTAATACTAATCCTTTAAGCCAATAAGAAAGCCCGATATCAACATTTTTCCCAAAGTTATCTTTGAACTTTTTCCACTCTATAATTATTTCTTTTCGATATATGAAAAATAAAACTATCGTCAACATCATAGAAGAAAAAGCTCTAAGCCATACTATTTGCGTTGAAGTTATCTTTTTAACGTCTAAATTAAACACTAATACAGGAAGTGTTTGAAACAGCCAACTATAAAAAAACAAAATAAATATTAATATTGCGTTAACAATACTTTTTAATCTACTTTTATTCATATCATCACCACTTTAAATATATCAAAAAATTTAAAAAAATAAAAGTTAATTACAACTAATTATACCATTGATAATGCCAAATAGTATAAATAAAACAATAATGATCAATTTCCCTTGCAATAATTTAAATTCTATAATATAATACTATTGCTTACCAGTACTTGGTTTAAAGAATTTCCGACTTTTTACTAAGTAGTGGTGAATATTAAGAAAGGAAGTGTTAATAATGGCTTTAACAAAAGAAGAAAAAACAGCAATTATAAAAGAGTTCGCAAGAAATGAGAAAGATACAGGTTCAGCTGAAGTACAAATCGCTATTCTTACAAAAGAAATAAACGATTTAACAGCTCACTTAAAAGTACATACTCATGATTATCATTCAAACAGAGGACTTTTAAAGAAAGTTGGTCAACGTAGAAATATGTTACAATACTTAGCTAAGAAAGATATCC
>CAZTRE010000034.1:0-11874 GCA_964616405.1 uncultured Mycoplasma sp.
GTTGCTTTAATTAGAACATTGGCTATAAAACCTGATATCTTACTTTTAGATGAACCATTAAGTGCGCTTGATGCTCAGTCAAGACTGGCTATTGGAGAAGATATTTATAACATCATAAAACGGGAAGGAAAAACTGCTATTATGGTAAGTCATGATATTTCAGAATCAATTGCAATGTCTGATACTGTAGTAGTATTATCTAAACGTCCTAGTGTTGTAAAGAATATTTACAATATTAAATTAGAAAATAAGTCCACACCAATTAAAAATCGTAGTGCAAAGAATTTTGCTTCTTATTATGAAAATATTTGGGGTGATTTGGATGTCCATATCTAATGAAAAGAAAAGGTACTTAAATAAATTAAAACGCGAAAAGATTATCGTTATAGGTGTGAGAATATTAATACTAGTTGTTTTTCTAGGTATATGGGAGCTACTCGCAAGATTAAATATTATAAATACCTTTAGTTTTTCTTCACCAAGTCAGGTACTAAAAACATTAATTAGTTTAATTAAAAATGGTTCTTTATTTGAACATTTATGGGTTAGCTTTTATGAAGTTATTATTAGTTTTCTTCTATCTAGCATAATAGGTTTAATTATAGCTACAATTTTGTGGAATAGTAAAATTTTATCAAAGATTATCGATCCATATCTTACAGTACTTAACTCGCTACCAAAAGTGGCTCTTGGCCCATTAATAATTATTTGGGTTGGAGCAAGTACAAATTCCATAATTTTTATGTCTTTATTAATCAGTACATTTATTACAATAATTAATATATATAATGGATTTGATAGTACAGATGCGGCATATCTTACGCTAATGAATAGTTTTAAGGCGACAAAACGCCAAATCTTTACAAAAGTTGTTTTACCTAGTAATCTAGTAAATATTGTAAGTGCATTAAAAATCAATATTTCAATGAACTTAATTGGCGTTATTATGGGAGAATTATTGGTGTCAAAAGCAGGGATTGGGTATCTGATTATGTATGGTTCTCAAGTATTTAATATTAATTTAGTTATTACAGGAGTATTTATTTTAGGAGTCCTTTCTTATTTAATGTATTTTGTTATTGATAAATTAGAGAAATTAGTGAGTAATAGATAGATTGTTAAAAACAAAACGACTTAATTTTTTAATAAGTCGTTTTTGTTGTTTTATTAGGCAATCTTTATATAATATTACTTATATCTATTTATAGGCTAAGACGTTATTGTTATAAAAACTTGAGCGCTTATCTAATTCCTTTGAGACATATTTGTACCCTTTTTCTTCAATTAAGGTTTTTTTAGATGAATATAAGTTTGTCCCTAAGGCTAAGCGATTCCCTTCAATTTCTGCTCCCAATGAAGCTAGAGTTGTTGGGAACATATCGAGAGTTGAAAATTTCCTATTGGTAGTTTTGGTTGCCTCAACATCTGAGTTAATTATAACATTATAAATGGTTCGTTCATAATCTTCTGGCACATTTTTAAAATAATCGGCATCCATACTTAGATGATCTCCTACTAATATTACTACTGTATCATCGTAAAAATCTTGTTTTTCTAACCATTCAAGAAATTCTTTTACTTTGGTATCGGCACAACTGATGACATTGGAATATTGATCATCATATTTCTTGGCACAAGTTGAAGCTAGATATCCATCTTCAAAGTGCGTATCTACTGTTAACATGGTGTAGTTAAATGGTTCAGCTTGTTTCACAATTTCTGTTAGCTGAATTTTGGCATAATCGAATAGTGTATCATCGTCAAATCCCCACCAAACGATATCATCTTCGGTCATTTTCTTTTTTGTAATAGCTGTATTTAAATCGTATATTTCATAATCACCATGTTGTTTGAAATATTGCTTACGACAACCATAATTAGAATCAGAGCCTAATAGTAAATAGTTATGATAATTATTTTCTTTTAAAATATCCCCTAGTGTTTTTGTATTTGGAAAAAAATTATTAAAATCTATTATTCCATTACTACTTACATTAATCTTTAGAGGAAGGCCACTTGTTTGCCCTACCATGGCGGCTGCTGTCCAAGCAGTTCCATTTAAAGGAAGAGCGCCTCCTTGTTTTTTTGTATTAGAAAAGTTAGTATTATTTTTAGTTAATTTAGTTAAATTTGGAATTAAGTTTTCATTATTTAAACCATTATTTTGTTTATTTGAATAAGAATTTTCCATAGATTCTAAATAAATATAGATGAGATTCTTCTTATTTTCTGGAAATACTATATTGACATTTTTTGTTTCAACATAATTTTCTTCAATAAAATTAGAATGTTTTATTTGATTTACTATATATGTAAAAACATTGATTTTATATAACGCTATTAATAATACAATAATAAATAAACTTATATTGATGATGCGCTTTTTGTTAGAAAAATATTTATCTGTTACTAGTGCAATTATTACTCCAACAATTATGCCGGGCAAAAAAACAGATATACCAAGAGATTCAAAACTTTGAGTACTAATTCCACCTAAGGGAACTAATAAATGGAAGAACATTTCATCTCCTGTAAAATTACCATAAGTTCTTTTTGCCCAAAAAGCTGCAAAAAATAAACAACTTATTAATATATTTATTATATAATGACCAACCTTTTTCATTTTCTCACCTTGTTTAATTATATCACTTTTTCGACTTTTTTTATATAAAAATATAAAGAGTAATGGTAGCTTTTATTACTTAATATTTTAAATACCAGAGGTAACTTTGAAGAAATTAGTTAGTATTATTTCAAATAAGTAGATGAATGTGATAAAATAAATACTAGTTGAAAGGAGTTCTTATGGATAAATATAAAGTTTTAATATTTGATTTGGATGATACATTGATTGATAATTTGGAAAATGTAAGATATGCATATACTAAAATGATTGAATCTGTCGGAGAAAAATATTCTGAAGAAGGATTTAAAAAATGGTATCAAATAGATAAAAAATTTTGGAAAGATTGGCAAGACGGTTTAATAGAATTACCTGAACATTAAAAAAAAGAAACGGGTAAAAAGAGTGAGGAATTTTTGAATTGGTTAAGAGCTCAAAGAGTATTAATCTACTTTGATAATTGCGTCAGTTTAGAAAAAGCCATAGCGTTAAATACTCTATTTATGAATTCATTAACTGAGGTTGTCGTAGCTATAGAAGGTACTTATGATATATTAAAATACTTAAAAGAAAAATATTATATTATTGTCGCTACGAATGGTCCTAAAATTGCAACAAAAGATAAACTTGCCAAGATTGGGTGCTTAGATTTAGTAAATGAAGTTTTGTCTGCTGATATGTTTGGATATATGAAACCAAGAAAAGAATTTTTTGATGCAATCCAAAACCTATTAAAAAATTATAATAATGAAGAATATTTAATTATTGGTGATTCACTTAAATCTGATGTTGGCTTTGCCACGAATTGTAACTTTGATAGTTGTTGGTTTAATAAAAATAATGAGAATTTAACTGAACCATATAAACCAACTATGGTTATAAAAGATTTAAAAGAAATAAAAAAATTACTATAATATTATATTTTTATACCAAAACAAAAAGGGTTTATAAAAACTCTTTTAATTTTTTCCAAAAGCAGTAAAAGAAAGCATTAAACCTCCACATATATTGGCGGAATGTTCATCATAGCCATATTCACCAAAGGTAAAAGCCGTGATAAAAGGTACCCCTTTAGCTTCTTTTACTAGTTGCTCATGAACTTCATTAATTCTACTACCAATTCCTAATTTTCTGCCACCACAATGCATTAACACATAAGCGGCTGGTTCAGCATATAGTTGTTTTCTTACATTTTTTAAGGTATTGCCAGTTGAATTTATTAATTCATCAACTGTTGCTTCTAATTGTATAATAGCAGTTTTAGGAACCACTTTATTTCCTAAGGTGATTGTATCATCGGTTGTTGTTTTTGTTCCCATATCATTACCGAACATTGGATGACGAACAATAGTTAAATTTCCTAACGGATCTTTTATACCTAGTGGTTTTGTGATTGATGCTTGTAAAAGATTCGATCCCTTTAATTTTTCTGGTGGAACATTAATCCATGATGCATATTTTTTTAGAGCAGAAACTTTATCTATTGAAACTAAATTACGATCACTTTCTACCTCTGTTATTAAACCTATATTATCAGTTTCCTTGTAATCTCCTGTAAAGGCAGTTACTATTTCACTGTCAGTATAAAAGAAAGCTACGGCAACTCCATCTGTAAAGACTTTATCATTACAAATTATTTTCCATTTACCTTCAACTGTATCATCAGCAGCACTTCCACCAAACATTGGTACTCTACCAATTACATCTTGAATTCCCATCAGATATTCTTCTTCTTGTCGTGGGCTAGCTACCATGTAGAAGTATGCTGGTGCCCTAGTTGATTTAGCATTTTGAACAGCCTGAATAGCTACTTTTCTTCCAATGGCTCTTGCATCTTTTCCGGCTTCATGACAAGCAAGACCTACTGTTAGGTTTTCATCATCTAACATAAGCATACCGGCAAAACCATTTTCTGATGTAACAACTTTTTCTGGAACAATAATGGCACCGCTGCTTGTACAACCAATTATTGGTGTTTTTGTAATGTTTTTTATACCTTTTATAACTTCTTTAATATCATTTTTTACTGAAGTAAATAGGAAGCCTAACTTTGGATTGGTTAGTTTTTGTAATGAATTGGTGGCAGTTTCTTGACCAGTTATATAACTGTCTTGGTCTACACTATAACCAACATTTGATTTTAACATATTACACCTCTTATCTTAATTAAAATGCTTCTTTATAAATTTCAATAATATCTTCAACAGTAACTTCTCTTGGATTACCTGGTGTACATGCATCATTTATTGCTTGTTTAGCAAGGGTTGGAATCATTTCTTCGTCAACTCCGATTTCTCTAAGTGTTTGAGGAATTCCTAAACTTACAGAAAGTTTTTTTACGGCCTCTACTACTTTATCAACAGCCTCTTCATCTGTTGTACTTGCCATATCTAAACCGAAAGCATTCCCCATATTTCTATATAAATCTGGACAAACCTTACCATTAAATCTTAATACGTGTGGTAAAAGTAGGGCATTAGCTACTCCATGTGGGGTATCGAAGTATGCGCCAAGTGAATGAGCCATTGAGTGAACAATGCCTAAACCAACATTTGAAAATCCCATTCCTGCGATATATTGGGCATAACCCATTTTTTCTACCGCTACTGGATCCTTATCGTTAGCTGCGGCTGCTAGATTTTTATAAATTAATGACATTGCATTAATATGGAACATATCAGGAATCAACCATCCAGCCTTTGTGATATATCCTTCCATGGCATGAGTTAGTGCATCCATACCGGTTGAAGCTGCTAGGCTCTTTGGCATTTTTTGCATTAAATCCGGATCGATAATTGCTACTTCTGGAATATCATGCGGATCAACACATACCATTTTTTTAGTTTGTTTGTCATCAGTAATTACATAATTAATTGTAACTTCTGCGGCAGTTCCAGCTGTTGTTGGTAAAGCAATAATTGGTAATGCTTTATTTTGAGTATTAGCAACACCATCTAAGCTTACTACGTCTTCAAATTCTGGGTTAGTCATAATGATACCAATTGCCTTGGCCGTGTCAATTACACTTCCACCACCGACTGCGACAATTGCATCAACATTATTGGTTCTTGCAATAGCTAATCCGTCTTGAACATTCTTAACATTTGGATTGGGTTTTACTCCATCAAATATAAAATATTCAATAGTAGCCTTATCAAATTCGTCTGTAACCATTTCTGCTACTTTTGCGTCAATTAATGTACGATCAGTAACTAATAATATTTTTTCGAAACCTCTATTTTTTATTTCTTCAGCGGCTTTTTCTCTTGAGCCGCGTCCGAAATACGATGTTTCATTTAAAACAATTCTATTTGTCATATTCTAGCCTCCCTATTATTTATAATTATATCACATATTTAATTTATTGGAATATGTATTTTCATACAAAAAAAGCACATCTGTGCTTTATACTAATTTATCCTGTGATTTTGAATTTAAGGTTAAATCTGCACGACGGCCATCTAAGTAAGCATAGTAACCGGCTGCGGCAATCATGGTAGCATTATCTGTACAATATTTCATTGGTGGGATAGATAAATTGACTTTTAAATCCTCAGCAATCCTTGTTATTTCATCTCTTAATCCTTGATTAGCGGCTACGCCACCAGCAACAATAACAGTCTTAATATTTTTATCAATAATAGCTTTTTTTACCTTTGTAGTAATTGATTCGATAGCTACTTTTTGGAATGTTGCAGCAAGGTCTTCGTGATTAAGCGTATTCCCACGTTGTTCCTCATTATGGGCTAAGTTAATTACGGCGCTTTTTAAGCCACTAAATGAGAAGTTGTAACTTTCATCTTTTAGCGGTACTGGTAATTTATAGGCATTGGGATTTCCTATTTTAGCAAGTTTATCAATCTTTGGTCCACCTGGGTATTCTAGACCAATTACACGAGCTACTTTATCATAACATTCACCAATGGCGTCATCTAATGTTCCACCCAATTTATTAAAGGTATAATGCTTTGGCATTTCTATAATTTCAGTATGTCCTCCACTAACAACTATGGCTAGAAGTGGAAATGTTAATTCTTTGACAAGGCTATTGGCATAAATGTGTCCAGCTATATGATGAACTGGAATTAAGGGTTTGTTATGAATAAAGGCTAATGTCTTGGCAGCTTCTAACCCAATTAATAATGAGCCTATTAACCCCGGTCCATAAGTAATCGCTATAGCATCGATATCGTCCATTGTCATATGGGCTTTTTCTAAACATTCCTCTAAAACTATCGTAATATTTTTTACGTGATGACGACTAGCAATTTCTGGTACTACACCACCAAAATCCTTATGAACGTCAATTTGTGAGGAAATAATGGTAGCAATTTCTTCGGTACCATTTTTTACGATTGAGGCACTTGTTTCATCACAACTGCTTTCAATTCCTAATATATATGTATCTTTCATCTACAACACCTTCTTGTTTTTCTATAAATTTCAGTATAATCTAATTATTTTTAATAGATTTAAAAAATTGTTTACTTTCAGGGTCTCTATAGTCATTTAATTCAGCTAATTGTTCTGCAGTATTAACACCATATTTTGAGGCAATGTATGAAGTTTCACTTCTTTTTAAAGTTGAAAACTCCGCATTTCTTAACATTATTCCTTCAGAAGAAAACTTCCATGGTATGTATTTTTGTTCTTCGAAGATATTTAACTCACCATTATTAAATTGTGTTCCATAAATGCTACATTGAGTTGGATAGGTGGTTGTTGTTTCTTGACCATTTTTCTCAACAATTAGGTTAAAGCCGAAATGGTCTCCGCTAAAAACGGCACCTAATTCTAATGGAAGTTTTTCATTTTCTAATATAACTACATTTTCGCTCGGACTTAATTTTAGTGTTATTGGATTATTTATCTTTGCTTCTAATTTCATATTATTGCTCCCGTCTTCGTCTCATATTATAACATAAAAGACTCTTTTTTTCTACTAAAAGAGCCTTATAACTTATTTATTTTTTTCCATAAGCATACCATCTGTTCCTTGATAATATCCTTTGCGAATAGCTTTTTCCACAAAACCATTGTTTTTATAAAGATGAATGGCTGGAAAATTATCTTGTTTTACTTCTAATGTAATACTTTTATCCACAATTTCTATGAATTTTTGAAGCAAAATTTTGCCTTTTCCACAGTTCCTGTGGGAAATTTCTATTTCAAATTGGTTGATTTCTGCTCGTTCATAAATATCACTATAATAAATATAGCCTATTACCTGGTTATCCTCTTTTAAAATTAAATATTTTCCAAAAGGATTAGCCTCAAGTTCGTGAATAACTTTTTGTGGAGTTAAAAGGGAGCCTGTTAGCTCATTCAGATTATCTTTTGTTAATTCAATGATCATTGGTTTAATTTACTTTCTTCGGCCTCTGTTAATTTTAAATAATCTGGATTAACGGCATGAGGATTAATTGATTTTTTATCTTTAAAATAATTAACTATTTTTAAGATATCTGGATCATATGCCTTTGAGTTTGGAAAATCGTCCAATTCATCATTGGTTATAATAAGATAATTAGAAAGCTTATCTAAATGCAACATTAAATCTTCTATTTTTATATGTTGTGGTTTTAAGATAGTATTATTATCTTCATCATAAATGGCAGTAAAAACATAATGTCTCCTGGCATCTAACATTGGGACACGAACAATTCTTTCATCTATTGAGATCATCATTGCTTCTAGAGAAGTAATAGTTGTTACTGGAATATTTAGACTCCAGGCATAAACTTTCGCAATAGTGATTCCTATTCTTATACCAGTAAATGAACCTGGTCCATTAACTACTATTATTTTATCAATATCTTTAGGTTGCAAATTTGTGCTTGTAAATAAACTCGCTATTTCTGGAAGTGCCTCTTCTGAAAGACTATGTCCAAATTCTTTTTTCACTTCACATAACAATTTGTCATCTTCAACAATGCCTGAATATAAAAAACTAGATGAAGTATCTATATATAAGGTTCTCATAATATTGCCTCACAAAGATCTTCATATTTTTTACCATATGGTGTAATGGTGATAATACGTTTATTTTCATCTTCTTGTGAATTTTTAATTTTGATATCTAATCTTTTTTCTGGAAGATAGTCTGGTATCATATCGGCCCATTCAATAATCGTAACGCCTTTTTTGGTATAGTATTCTTCAATACCTAAATCTTCTACCTTTCCATCTAAACGATATACATCCATGTGGTATAATGGCATTTCTCCAGATAAATATTCCTTTATAATATTAAATGTTGGTGAAGTTACCTCATCCGTAACTTCCATTGCCTGTGCAAAACCTTTTGTGAAAATAGTTTTTCCACTGCCTAAATCACCACGTAAACAGATTACCATATTTGGAAATTTTTCTGATTCAATATTTTGAGCTAACTCTATTGTTTCTTTTTCTGAATAAGTTGTTAATTTATATTCCATTTTAATCACCTACAATTTATTATACCAAAAAAAAAGAGTTATACAACTCTTCTATATAATATTTATGTCAACTTGTCTATTCTGATGCTATAGAAATATTTTTTATAAATAAAGATGGTGCCCCTAGGCTTTGACTTTGAAATACTAAGTCATTTCCTATTGCTTTTATATTTGAAAGTAATTCAAAAATTGTTGTACTCATAACTGATGGTACAAACCCTGAAGTTATTTTTCCATCTTTTATTATATAACCAAAAACTTGGATAGAAATATTTCCTGTTGAAGCATTTATAGATGTAGCCATTGAGCCCATTTGGTCAGTAATATAAAGACCATCTTTCATTTCTTTTAGCAATTCTTCAACTGATTTTTTTGATGGTACTATATACAAATTTCTGGTATCAATCTGTCCATAACCATTTCCGGTAGAGCTCGTATTTGTTAATTTTGCCTCTTTTAAATTATATAGGTATGTTTTTAAAACTCCATTTTCTATTATTGCTTTATTGTAAGTAGATGTTGCTTCTTTATCAAAGATAGTATACCCAGGATAATTTTCATTTAGGGGTTCTTCTACGATATTAAGCTCTGAAGAAAAGATTTTTTTATTCAACTTATCATCTAAACAGGATATTTTCTCTCTTACGGATTGTGCTGATAACATATCCTTTAAACCAGAGATAACAGCCGCAACTACATTATTATCTAAAACAATATCATATTTCTTTGTTTCAATTTTTTCTTTTGTTACTTGAAGTGTTGATTTTTCTAAAACTTCTTTTACCATCTCAGTAAAATTAATCTGTTTTTTATCAGTTACCAAAATACTTCTATCAAAACTTGCAGAATCACCATTATCCTCAGCTGTTGCTTCAACTACAAAAAGATAAGTGTGTTCTGATGTATTAAGGTCTAGCCCTTTACTATTTACTATTTTAGTTTCATTATAATCATCAGAGTAGAAAAGTTCTAGGGATTTAACTAGTGGATAATCTTTTTTTAAATCATCAAGCTCTCGGAATAGTTCAATTTCTTCTTTAACTGATACTTTTTTATTATGTTTAATACTAGACATCTCTTTAGGTTCTAAAAAATCCTCTTGATAATTAGAATCTGTTAAATTTATCTTTTCAAGTAAAATTTCTATGATACTCTCATCCAGATAATCTGTCCTAAGAGTTTCCACTTTATCATTTAATTGGGCTTTGATGAAATAACTAATTTTGTCTATATTAGAATAATCATCTAATTTTTTATTAATAATTTGAATTACTGTACTGATAGCAGTATCTATAGTTATTTGAATATTAGTAAATCCTTTTTGTTTAGCTGAAGTTATAAATTCTTGATAAGTCATTATTCTTTACCTCCTACTAATATTTTGGATATTTTTATTGTGGGTTGTCCAACTGAAACTTCAATAAATCCACTCTTACTTCCACAATATCCGTCCGATAAAAGTAGGTCATCACTAACCATCTCCACATTGTTTAGTATATCTTTTCCATTACCAATTAATGTTACTCCTCTTAATTGCTTTGTTATCTTTCCATGTTCTATCAAAAAAGCGTTATCGACAGCAAAGTTGAAATCTCCTGTTGCAGGATTAACTGTTCCTCCACTTAAGCTTTTACAATATACACCTAAGTCAATTGAAGCAAACATGTCCTCTATCTTATCAGTTCCTGGAGCAAGGTAGGTATTACTCATCCTTGAAGTTGGTGCATATTCATAACTTTCTCTGCGGCCACACCCAGTAGAAGTTTTATTCATTATGATGCCACCAATTTTGTCGACAAGATAATTTTTTAGAATACCATTTTCAATTAAAATCGTTTTTTTAGTTTTATGGCCTTCGCTATCAATTATGTTACTTCCCCACATATTTTCGATAGTTCCATCATCAATAATTGTCACTTTTTCGCTACCAATTTTTTTACCTAAAGAATCAGAAAATATTGATAATTTTGGAGCAACTGCAGTTGATTCTAAACCGTGGCCACATGCTTCGTGAAATATTACTGCTCCAAATCCAGGCGCAATTATTACTGGCAACTCTCCTCCTTTAAAGTCTTCAGCATCTAATTTCTTAACAGCCTCTGAAGCAGCAGCCAATAACTCTTCTTCAATATTAAAATTTTCTAAAAATTCATACCCTGTTCCTTCGCCATAATGCGTAATTTCATTTTCTTTAATATTTCCTCTTTGCGTATAAATTATCCCTAAGAATCTTGTTTGCGTATTATCACTTTGAATAAATTTTCCATCAGAATTAGCAATTATAAAGTCTCTATTTATTTCTCTAAATGATAAAGCAGCCTGGGTTACTTCCTTGTATTTATTTCTAATTAAGGTATCTGCCTTTTGCAATATTTCCTTCTTTTTAGTTGCTGGAAAATCATCATGAGGGATCTTAGCTTTTTGCTTAAATACTTCAAGTTCATTTAATTTTATATTTACATCTTTTATAGAATTAGAAATATTTGCAGCAAGTTTTCTAGCAGTGTCACATAAACTATTCATATCTAAGTTGTTTGATGATGAATAAAAATATTCTTCATCCTTTATAACTCTTATACCTACACCTTTTTTATTAGAAGTTACAATTGTATCTAATTTTGAATCATTAAAATTGTAAACCTTAGTTTGTGCTTCTTCGTAATACACTTCTGCAAAATCTGCACCGGTCGACATCGCAATAGATAATATTGTTTCATAGTCTTTTTTTGTCATATTTATCACCTATACCATTATAACAAAAAAAATACAGTTTTTCGACTGCATTCATTTTTATACAAAAAAAAATCCTTGGCA
>CAZTRE010000035.1:0-11783 GCA_964616405.1 uncultured Mycoplasma sp.
TTCCATCCATCCCCATGAAATTTACTGAGATCTTTAACCTTAGTAAACTGTAAGGGGATCTCTAGTACAATATTTTCCCATAAAAACTGAAATATATCAAGTATATTTTCACTTTTTTTACAATTTTCTTCGAGAATATCATTATATTCAATTGAAAAAGGATATTCAACGGGATCTAATGAGATCGAATCTTCAATAATCATAGTACCTTTTATATTGCAGGTAATATAATCATCATACTCTTCTAACTCTTCTTCGGCAGCGCCTCTATATACCTTGCCTGTTGCTTTGAGATCTTTTATATCAAGAACACCTGTGTTTTTATAATACTCGGCAGGAAGCGTATATGTATTAGTAATATCAACTTCTGATATTGTACCGCTATGTAATAAGCTTAAATCAATATCCATAGTATCACCTCTTCTTATTTAACAGCAACAATTGTATCATTTTCAATTACTTGAAGAATGCCATGATAATGATGATCACTACCGCTTGGTAAACTACTTTCATTGTGAACCCAAATTCTAATAGTATACGTTACCTCTTCTAAAGCTTTAGCATTTGATGATATTAAGGTGCCATCCTCTATTTCAGATAGTTTATATACTTTTGTTGATTCCCCTTCTTTTTTAACAGAAACTCTAATTTCATCGCGAGGAATTAATTTTTCTGAGCAAGCATCTTCTTCTACTTTCGTCATATTGTCATTTAAAACGATCTTATATTTAACGGATTCTGTTAAGTTGTTATTAATTGTCAAAGTATGAGCAACTGAGGATAAACCTACAGCATCAGTTAATGGCGTTACCTTTGTAATATCTAATTGTTCGCCACCATCTTCATGAAAGGTTATATCTAATGATTCTGAACTATAGTCAACATCAGTTGAATCATTAAACGTATAATAAATATATCTCGTTGAGAAAATAGCTAAACCAAAGATAATAATCATTAGTACTGTATTCTTAATTATTTCTTTTTTATACTTTTTGTAATACATGTTACACCTCTTTTTTAGTTCTATACCTTGTTGTGATCATCCTATTAATGCTTATTTAATTATAAATGTTTTACTCTGTTTTATCAAGTGTTTCTTCAGGTTGTTTACATTCTTCTAGTTGCTTATTTTCTAAAGCTTTAGCAATAATCTTCTTTGATGTTTCTAAATTATTACAGCAAGTAAGAAACCTTGTTGGATGACAGAAAGTTATTCCGGAAATACCAGATACTTTTTCAAGTTCTTCTTTTTCTAGACCGGCCCATTCTTCAGGAAACTCAAATCTTTTTGTGTGATCGTCTACAGACTTGGGAACAGTTTTTATTCCATAACCGCCGCGATTAGATGGATAAACTACAAAGTAAATATCTTCAGCTGTTTCCTCATTGAGGATTGTTTGTTCATAAGGCATATATTCTTCTAGGAACAAAGTGTGGTTTTCTTTTTTCTCTAACGCTTTTAAAACCTGAGTTTTAGCTGTTAATTTACCAATTACAGAAAGTAATTCTTCTTCAATAATTATTTTAGCAAAAGAAACTGCTTTTTGAAATTGCACTGATTCACGTTGACCACTTTTATATTTAGGATTAAATAATTTAAGTAAATCACTTAAAGTCTTAACTCTATATTTAGCCTCTATTCTAGGAAATAGACCATTGTCATCGGCATCAATTGCCTCAATAAAATCTTTATCGAATAATGTAAAAACTTCTTCGGCATTAGGAATATTTCTTTCTTCTAGAAATTTTCTACCAAATTTGTTCCAAAGTAGGCCAAAAGAACAATAGGTAATACCGTTTTCCCTTTTTTTGGCATTTTCTTGATGATGATCAAACTCGCCTCTTCCAATATCATAAACTAAAATATCGTTAGCTAAATCATTTGGAACGGACGTTGTTCTAAAAACTTTAATATCTTTATATAATAAATCTAAAAATGCAGTGGCGAAGATATCATCGGCATGCATTGTCCCACTATGTGTTATAAATTTGGCTTTTTTTATATTTTTTACTAATTTCATAGTCCACCTCTTTTTACATTATAACAAAAAAACTATTCGTTTTGAATAGTTTTCGTTGGTAACAAATTTATTTTGTTTCGTTTGGTGTTTTTACTTTTACTTTGCTTTTCTTTCTTTTCTTTTTATTGTTCATGAGTTTGAATCCAGCTCCAGCAAGTAGCGCTAGCCCAACAGATGCACTTGTTGTTCCAGCTATTAAAGGGTAGTCATGACGATTAAATTCTTTTTCTTGATCGGTTGGCGTTTCTTTTCCTACAACTTTTCCATTAGAATAGTCACAATAACTATAGTTTATATCTAGGTGTCCTTGACTATTTCCAGCGCCGCCACCAATGGCACTGTCTGTGGCTTGAATGATTTTAGCTCCTGGATTTTTTTCCTTTACTGAAGCTGATGGAACGACATCATCCAAAGCAATATCCGTTGTTTCTCCAGTATATTGTTCCCCACCTGCGATCCATACTTGAAAACGCTCTGTTATATCGTAATCTACTTTACTCTGTAAAAATTTAAATCCTGATTGATTACAATAAATTCCTGGGTTATAGCCGGCTGATGATATTTTTTCTGCCCAAACTTCTAACATTATTCGTACAGATTCTTCGTCAAGTGTTTCTTCTAGCTTTCCTTCAATATCTAGATATACCGGATAATCGATTTTCTTGTTTTTTAACAATTCTAGTGTATGTTCGGCTTGTTGTAGTTGATTATTTACAAATTCAGCTGAACCTTGGCAATTCTTTTTAGTGAATCCATTATAGCAGTATACTCCTAACGGAATATTATTTTGATTGGCATTTAAGGCATTATTTTCGAATGTTATATCTTTATTGAGACCATTAGCACAACGAACAATTACGAAATCAAAATTTTCTTTCATTAGATTCCAATCCATATTGTTTCCTTGAGCATAAGAAATATCACAACCTCTAATTGGTTCTTCTAATTCTGGATATTCTATTTTTAAGTCCGATGAAACAACATTAGACACAACTGATGGGATTTTAATATATACTCCCTCTTTAATATCTGATTTTTTTAAACCATTAAATTCTAGTAATTCATTAACACTCATTCCATATTTTAAAGAAACATCTGTTATATCTTCACCAGCGGCCAATTGATATGTACTATCGCTAACCAAATGATTTGGATCATTTAATCCTTTTGAACCAATAATTTTACCTAGGTCTTCTTCTGATCTAACGTTTCCTTCTAGATCCTGGTAAACATAGTATGGTCCATCATATTTAATTTCATCTGAATCCATTACTAAAAATGCGTCATAATCAGCAATTTCGCAATATTGTTTTACACGAGTAAGGTTAGTATCTGTACCATACAATCCTACATACATATTGTTAGCAGAACACTTTTCGACGAAATCTTTAATTAATTTAGTTTTCATTTCAATATTTAAATCGTCGTTGGTAATAATGTTATTTATATCTAAATAAACCGGAAAATTAACATTGTATTTTCTAATTAAATTTTTGGTATATTCTACATCATCATAAATTGATGCTTCATCACTGGCATCTGAAGAAATGATAACACCTAGAGTAACGTCGTGTTCATTACAATATCTAGCTTTTCTCTCATCAAAATGTGTTTTTACGGTATCATGATCACCCATATCTAAAACAACGAAGTCTTCTTCATCTAAATTAAAGTTGATATAAGGATTAATATCCGTATGACCGATACTATTGGTAATGGTTGGCTTTCCGTATTTATCATCGTGTTGTTTTTTTGCAATATAACCGGCACTGGTAATAACTATAGTTCCAGCTAATAGACCGGCTACAAGTTTTTTATTTATTTTTAGTTTTGCCATATTATCATCCCCCCTCAATATGCAGCTGTATTATATCATATTTTGAGTTTTTTGTAAAGACAAACCACCTTTTGGATAATATAAGACATTTTTTGAAAAAAAGGAAATCAAGTTAATAACTCAATTTTCTTAAATCTTTTATACTAATGTAGTTTAAAAAAATTCATTATTTTTAGTAGTATTTATATAAATACATGGTTAGTCCTCGGTTTGTTGAGTGAAGTTAATTCCATATTTAACATTAGGTTTATAATAAATATCTCCTGTTTCCTCTATAGTTGAAGGGAAAACAAGCGCATTATAAAAGTAAGCAGTTGCACCTGGTGATAATATTAAATCGCCTGGATGACTTTGACCATTCCATTTATAAAATGTGTCAAAATCTTCCGTACCTGGCAAATAAATTTGGTCTTTATACTCAATGGCATAAGGCTGATCAGATGTAGTAAAAAAGGCAGCAAAAGTAAAATTTAGTTGACGCTGATTATATTCCATTCTTCCTATATAGGTATCATTTTCAATCATATAAAAATCTACATAATTCTCTTTTTCATTAAAAGTAAAACCTTCGCCCTCCTTCAAAACTATTTTCATACTACCGGTGTTTTTAACAGCTACTGTAAAAAAACGTGCGGCACCCGGATATAATAAATCCGTATGCATTGTTACTTGGTCACCAGTGACATTGCAAGTATCATTTTTATAGCTATTTTCACTACCTGCGTCAAGATACTCAGTGTTAACAGGAATAAGCCCAGGATGACATGTTGTTGTTATATTAAAATCACCCTTGGCAGTGGCAGTTCCTTTAATTTAAATATTTTCAGAAAACAATGCATAACCTATTATCATTGTTATCATTAGTGTAAATATTCCTATTATTATTCCTCTTTTTTTATTCATTCTTCTCTACCTCCTATTTTATTTTAGGATAACACCCCGTCAAGTGGTGGGTGGATGGTTTGTCAATTCTTTACATCAAATTATAGTGGTAAGCCTAAAGTAGACAACATAGGTGGTATAGTAAACGATCAAATATCCTATTTATACAATTATCTAGTAAAGCATACAACAAAAAAGGCTAGTTTTATTATTAGGCTTTTACACAAAAAAATCCAAACTAATATATTAGTTTGGATTTTAATTTCTTATATAATTTTTTTCTTTAACTGTTAATTTGTCCAAAACCTAAAGTCACACTATATTCCATATTTACACCACCTTCAGGTAGTTTGGGTTGTTCCATTCCTAAAACAGCCGAATCAAGCCATGCATAATCAACATGCCCTCTAATTGATTCACCTGGTTGAATAGTAATATTTGCCGCCTCAACTGCTGAATCACTATACATAGCTTCGCCACCATCAGGTGCTGCAATATCATAATATGCAACTAAAAGGTTTACTCTATCTACATACACAGAATCTCCCGCTACTAATTCACCATCATTGAAAAGTTTTGATACATCATAATTATTAGGAGAATCGACTGTTTTTAAAACAGCTGGTATTGTCCCATTATTAGTTATTGTAATGGTAAATCTTGAATTATCACCCGGTTTTGTCATATTACTTGTCGTGGTTATAGTATTTCCTTCTACTTTACATGTTCCACTTGGCCCGTCACCACCATAATATTCACAAGTGTAATCCAAATCAAAGCTTCCCGATGCCTTAGCTGTTCCCTTAATTTCAATATTTTTGGAAAAATATGCATAACCTATTATCATTGTTACTACTAGTGCAAATATTCCTATTATTATTCCTTTTTTCTTATTCATTTTTATCTACCTCCTATTCTATTTTAGAATAACACCCCCCCCCCCCACGTCAAGTGGCGGGTGAAGAATTTGTCGGCTCTTTACACTGAATTTGTAGTGGTAAGCTTAAAGTAGACAATAATAGATGTATGTAAACAATGAAAGAATGTATTCTCATAACTATCTATAAACACAAAAAATTCAAACAAATATTTTTGTTTGAATTTCTAGTCTTCGTATAATTTTTTTAGCTATTAGCTTGTTCAAAGCCTAAGGTCATATTATATTCCATAGTCGCACCACCTTCAGGTAGTTTAGGTTGTTGCATACCAAACAAATCCGAATCGACCCATACATGATAAATTAAAATACTCAACCTTTCACCAGGTAGAATGGTTATTTTTGCTGCTTCTGTTTCTGAATCTCCAGAACAAATATTGGAGCTATGGAAAATACCATAGTATGCAGATAACATAGTCCCTTGATCTACATAAACAGAATCGCCTACAACAAATTTTCCCTCGTCAATTTTATTAATATCATAATTGTTGGGTGATTCAATTGTTGTTAAAGTTGCAGGTATTGTTCCAGCGTTGGTTATCGTAACAGTATATGTTGTTACATCAGTTGGTTTTGTTAATGTGCTTGCTGTTGTTATCACGTTTCCTTTTATAGTACAAGTTCCAAGATCAGTTGGATTTCCAGAATCATCCGTAACTGCACATTCATAGCTTAAATCAAAATTACCTGATGCCGTTGCCGTCCCTTTAATTTCAATATCTTTAGAAAAATATGCATAACCTATTATCATTGTGACTACTAGTGCAAATATTCCTATTATTATTCCTCTTTTTTTATTCATTCTTCTCTACCTCCTATTCTATTTTAGAATAACACACCCCCGTCAAGTGGCGGGTGGAGGATTTGTCGGTTCTTTATACTGCATTTGTGGCGGTAAGATTAAATTAAGTAAGATTAAATTAGACACCGACATGTGGTAATGTAGACAATTTTGTATTTTATTTAGACAATTATCTTGTAAAGTATATCTAAAAAAGCGAAACTTTGTGGGTAAGTTTCGTTTGAACTGCGTTAGTATGGTTTATATAATGTGGCTAGGTGCTCGGCTACCTTAATTCCATCCATTGCGGAGGTAGTGATTCCTCCAGCATAACCGGCACCTTCGCCACAAGGGTAGATACCTTGGATATTAGAAATTCCTAGTTCATTCCTTGCTATTTTTACTGGGGATGATGTTCTGCTTTCTACCCCTAATAGGAGTGCATCTCCATCGGCAAAGCCCTTAATTTTTGTGTCAAAGTATTCAATCGCCTCTTTTAAAGAGTCGTTTATATAGCTTGGAAAAATATCATTTAAATTAGATAAAGTGTATTTTCCTTTAGTGATGGGAGATATTTTGCCAAGGGAACGGGTTACTTCATTCTTTTTATAATCTTTATACAATTGCAGTGGAATATTTCCTTGACCTTGATTATAAGCAAGAGTTTCTAAATTTCTTTGAAAATTGATACCAGCTAGAGGATCGGTACCAAAGTCAGTTGGAGAAACCGTTACAACTAAAGCACTATTAGCATTTTCGGTATCACGCTTATAATTACTCATGCCGTTAACTGCAAGTCTATTTTCTTCGGATGAGGCATTGACAACGTACCCACCTGGGCACATACAAAACGAGTATACCCCTCGATTGCTTTTAGTGGTATAGGTTAACTTATAACTTGCTGGAGGTAGTATTGAGGCATATTTTTTACCATATTGATTCTCATTGATCAATCTTTGAGGATGCTCAATACGGATTCCGACTGCAAAAGGTTTTCCTGTCATACTAAGCCCCTCCTGTAATAGCATTTCGAAGGTGTCCCTAGCACTATGGCCTATCGCAAGCACTAAATTATGGCATGGTATTATATCTTGATTATTTACTTCAATACTTATCAGTTCATTATTTTCTGTATTAATTTTTGTTAATTTAGTATTATAGTGAAATTCGCCACCTAAGGAAATTATCTTCTTACGAATGTTTTTAACAACCTTTCGTAAAATATCCGTTCCGATATGAGGTTTGTTTTCATACATTATTTCAGCTGGAGCTCCATTTTCAACAAATATTTCAAAGGCTTTCTTACCACGGAAAGCTTTATCTTTAACTAAGGTATTTAGTTTACCATCTGAAAAAGTACCGGCTCCACCTTCACCAAATTGAACGTTTGACTCTTTATTTAAAAGACCAGTTTCCCAGAAAGTCTCAATTGTGTGAACACGTTTTTCTACTGGTTCTCCCCGTTCGATAATGATAGGCTTATAATTATTTTCCGCTAAAATATAAGCACAGAATAGTCCAGCTGGTCCACTTCCTACAATAATTGGTCTTTCAGGGAGCGGTTTTGTACCAGTAGGTTTAAACGAATAAGTTTCGTTAGGTGATAAAAAGATGTCTTTAGATCTGTTTTTCTTTAAAATTCTTAATTCATCATAAACATCTACATCCACCTCATAAACATAAAATAGATTGTCTTTTTTACGAGCATCAAGAGATTTTTTGATAATATGCAGTTGTTGGATATCTTCTGTTTTTAAATGAAGAAGTTTGGCAACTTTGCTTTCTAGTGTGGTGGTAGTATCTTCTATTGCCACTTTAATTTGTCTTAGTCTAATCATCTTTAGCACTTCCTCTTCCAGCTTGAATACCACTTATCCAAGCAAAACTAAGATTATAACCACCACAATCACCATCAACATCAAGCAATTCACCAACTATATATAAATCTTTTACAATTGTTGATTCCATTGTTTCTAGATTAATTTCTGTAAGTGGAATGCCACCAGAACAGACTTGAGCTTGTTCAAGGGAATTAGTGCCAGTTATTGTGACTGTGAAATTGGTTAAGTAAGAAATCAATTTATCTTTATCTTGGTCAGGCAAAGCTTTGTAAGAAGTTGTTTTAGATAACTTGGTCTCATTTAAAATAGTAGTAACCAGTTTTTTATTTAGAAAGCCTGAAAGTTCTAACTCTAGTGAACGAGTTGTTTTTGTTTTGAAATAATTATCTAAAAATATTTTAGGATTTTCTGTTATAAAGGGTAAAAAATTAATTTTAACTTGAATATTTTTAGTAGATGTAAGGGAAACATACCTACTAATATTGAAGACGCAAATACCGCTTATTCCATAATCTGTTAATTGAATTTCTCCGTGTTCTTCTTTTATTAATTTATCATCAATATATAATGACACTTTGGCATCAGTTCTTACACCACTCCAAGTTTTTAAATAATTTCCGGTTGCTTTTAATTGAACTAGAGATGGGTGTGGTGTAATTATGGAATGGCCTAATCTTTTTAATAGCTTATATCCAAAACCATCAGAACCTGTTTTGGGAGAAGCCGCTGATCCTGTTGATATAATAACTTTGTCGGCAGTTATGACTTCATTTTCTGAATATATTTTAAAGATAGAATTTACTTTAGTTAATTTGGTTACCGAAAAGTTTAACTTAATATTTATTTTTAAACGTAGGGCTTCTTCTTGTAAAAAATCTCTAATTGTTGATGCCTGCTGAGAAGATGGATAATAATAACCATTTTTTATCTTTGGATAAATTCCTAGTTGATTGAAAAAATTTAAAGTTTGTTCTTTATTTTCTTTAGTAATTATCTTTTCTATTAAATCATTAGTTGAACTATGATAATGTATTAGAGATTGGTCTTCATTCCAATAGTTACATTTTCCATTACCTGTTGCGAGTAACTTTTTACCACAAACTGAGTTTTTTTCGACTATTGTAACTTTATTGTTTTCTGTTTTGGCATGAATGGCAGCTATAAGGCCAGCGGCTCCTCCACCAATTATGACGATATGTTTCATATTATCACCTCTATTTTATTATAACATTACTTTTTGTATTTCTAAAAGTCTTCTCTTTATCAATATATTTTAATATCTGAGGCGCTTTATTATACTATAGATGCAAATATATGACAATAAATTATTTGATTAATTTCTTTTGACTTAATGTTTTTTTCCGTGATATAATTTTAGAGTGTGAGGTATTTGTATGAAGAGAAAAAAGAATAGAACCCGTGTAAGAAACTTAGATGCTGTTCATAAGATTATGCCCTATCTAATGCCAAATAGATGTGAGGCAGAGGTTTATTACGTTGAAAAAATTGATGTGACTAACTTATTAAACTATTTAGACAAGTTGAACGAGGGTCGAGAAAAACATGAAAAGATAACTTTGTTTCATGCTATTATTACAGGTACTGCGAAGACCATTTACAATAGACCTTTGTTAAATAGATATGTATCAGGAAAACGTTTTTACGATCGTAGTAATATGCGTTTTAGTTTTGTTGCGAAAAATAAACTAGAAGATAATAGCGAAGAGAGACTTATCACTTTATCCCCTAACGATGAAATGAATGTACATGATATATCAAAAAAGATTTTGAACGTTGTTTCTAAAACTCGCAAAGAACATTCAAATGAGATGAATGATATTTTGAATTATGTTACTATGTGGCCACGTTGTATCGTAAGCCTTATTATGTGGGCTTTTAGAAAGTTAGACTTCTATGGCCTAGTACCTAGTAGTGTTAGTGATGGTGATCCAAATTATTCTACGGTGTTACTATCAAACCTTGGTAGTGTTAAAGCGGAATGTTGTTATCACCATTTAAATAATTATGGAACCAATTCTATTGTAATTACAATTGGAGTAATTCATGAGGAAGTTATTAATGGAGAAGTTAGAAAGATTGTTAACTTAGGACTAACATTGGATGAGAGAATTGCTGATGGAATATATTTTGCTAAATCGGTTAAATTATTAAAACATATATTGGAAACACCTAAATTATTAGAAGAAAAAATTGCAACTAAAGTTACAATTCCAGTGACAAAGAAAAATGCTTAATTTTGGTTAAGCATTTTTTCTTTATCGCAATTTCAACCCCATCATTTTAAATAATTTATGTAGCTATAATTATATATAGCAAAAATATTATGTAAATAATAGGAATGAAAGATTTATCATTGTTGCGGTAGTTAGTAAAAATAGCAATTTAATAAGAAAACACTTTCCTAATATAAAACCAGTTTCTATTTTGTCAGAGAAACTGGTTTTAGTTTAAATCAGTAGATTTTTCCTAATTTTTTATTTGCTTCCAATTAAATACATATGATACATCGGTCGTTACTAAGAAATCTTTGGCATTATCATTATAATCCCACATCTGTCCTATAGCTAGAATATAAAGGGATTGTCCTGGTTTAAGCTTAACATTTTCACCAGTCTCATCTACAAAGTTTTCAAGTTCTGTTTCATCGGTTACAATAGTACCATCTGCTTTTTCAAAAGCAGATGGATTAAAATGATATAGGCTAGTAAAAGATCCAATTTCACTATTTATATCATGGCACTCATCCGCCTCTTCTATCTCACCATTAGTCTCATCTATTTGCATATCTGGTCCACCATCAATACAAACTTTCCCAGACGTAGTTACACCATCGCCCTCATTAAAATTTAGGGTAGCATCAATCGTACCGGTATTGGTCATTTTAATCGTAAAATAGCGTCTGGCAAATGGATATTCAAAATCAACATTAAGTGTAACTGTATTATCAGCTACTGTACAACTATCATTTTTATAGCCTCCTTCAGGCTCTAATCCAACTTCCGATATAGAACCAAATTTTGGATCAAGTCCTGTCACACATGACACTGCCATGTCAAACTCGCCCTTGGCAGTAGCAGTTCCTTTAATTTCAATATTTTCAGAAAATAATGCATAACCTACTACCATTACTACAAAAAGTGCTAATACTCCTATTATTATTCCTCTTTTCTTATTCATTTTACTTTACCTCCTATTTTATTTTAGAATAACCCCCCCCCCCCACGTCAAGTGGTGGGTGGATGATTTGTCGATTCTTTACACTGCATTTGTAGGGTAAATTATTTACTTTGCGATGGTAAACTAAAAGTAGACAATAGAGGGTATTTATGTAGACAATGAAATAATGTATTCTGGTGACTATCCATTCGCACAAAAAATTCAAACAAATATTTTTGTTTGAATTTCTAGTCTTTATATAATTTTATTTTTTAGTTATTTGTTTGTTCAAAACCTAAGGTAACAT
>CAZTRE010000036.1:0-11637 GCA_964616405.1 uncultured Mycoplasma sp.
GCGATTATGAGGTTTTGAAAGTTAAGCCATATAATATGTTTCCTAGAACCTATCACGTTGAGTGTGTATGTTTACTATCTAAAAAAATTAACGAAAAGAAAGGGGTTATATAAAATGTTAAATGATTGGACTAAATTAGAGAAAATGTTATTATTTGGAAGTATAATTTTGTTAAGTATTATTGGAATTATATTTAAATCGGATATTTTGATAACGACTTGTTCTATTATTGGAATTATAACGGCTTTCTTTGTAGCAAAAGGAAAGGTTTTGGGACAATTTTTGGAATTTTAATTACAATATTATATTCTATTGTATCCTTTAAAAATAGATTTTATGGAGAGGTAATTATTTATATATTTTTAATGTTTCCTATGTATGTAGTAGGTATAGTAAGTTGGATTAAACATCAAAATAAAAAATCAAATTCTGTTGAAGTAAATAAAATATTCCGTAAAGAATAGATTTTTGTATCAGTTATATTAGTGTTTTTGTTTATGGGTGTATATTTTCTATTAAAAGCATTTAATACAAATGCATTGATAATTTCAACAATTTCGGTTGTTGCAAGTTTGTTTGCTATATATTTACAAATAAGGAGAAGCAGATTTAGTTTTAGCTTTTATATAATAAATGACATTGTGTTAATGCTTTTATGGGGTGTTGCCGTGTTACAAGGAAATATTTTCTTATTACCTATGGTGTTAAATCCAATAATTAATTTATTAAGTGATGGTTATGGATTTTATAATTGGAAAAGTTAGAAAAAATTCAGCAAGAATTATGAAATGTAAAAATGGTATTATTTAATTTAAAATACCTATAGTAATTCAAAAATAAAGTGGGTGATAATAATGAATAATTTTCATAAAATGATTAAAGAAATATGTGATGAAAAAAATATTAAATATTTTGTTTTATCAAAAGATTGGATTATTATGTTAGAAAAAGAAGATAAGACAAAATTTATTTCTGGGTATAAGTTTGATTTAAATAATCATGGTTTAGGAAATGTATTTGATGATAAATATGCAACATATGAAGTGTTAAAGCAAAAGAATATTCCTATTATAAAACATCAAATTTTGTTTAATGAAAATAACACGAATGCGTATGCTAGAAAATCAAATAATTATAGTTTAGCAGAACAATTCTTTAAAGAGTGTAGTGATGGCATTGTATTAAAAGCAAATGAAGGTACTTGTGGGGATGAGGTTTATCATGTAACAGATATTAACGATATCTCTGATTGCCTAAATAAGTTATTTTCTAAAAACTTTTCAATTAGTATTTGCCCTTTCTTAAAAATAAAGACAGAATATCGTTTGATTATTTTAAAAAATAAATGTGTGCTTATGTATGGAAAAAGAAGACCTATAGTTGTAGGTGATGGGTTAAAAACAATTAAGGAATTATTAGTGGAGTTTAACCCTACTTATTTTAGTGTTAAATTAGGGGAAGAAAAATATAATAAAGTTTTGGCTAATGGTGAAGTCTTTGAATATGGGTGGCAATTTAATTTGTCAAAGGGATCAATGCCATTTGAAATAGCTGATTATGATCTCAGAAAGCGATTGTTGAATTTTGTTTCTTCAATAATTGAGAAAGTTGATATTGGCTTTTGCAGTGTTGATGTTGTAGAGACAATTGATAATGAATTATTAGTGATGGAAATAAATAGTGGAATTATGATGAAAAACTATATTAACATAATGCCAAATGGATATACTATTGCGAAAAAGGTTTATAAAACAGCAATCGATGAAATGTTTAAAAGGTAGAAAATAATTCTTGATGGTTTAATGATTTAAAATACTGATAATGGTATTTTTAGAAAAATTTAATTTTAAAATCTTTATGTTCAAGATTATACATGGTATACTAAAGTTAAGAATTGGAGGAGTTATTATGAACTTTGGACAAATTGCTTTGAATTTGGCGGTTATGGCTGTTGTTTTTTGTTTAGGATATACAATTAGTTATATTTTAAGTAAAAGATACGCTGAAAAGAAAGAAAAAAAAGACTTGACTGATAAAAAACAAAAATAAAACGTTATATAGGAAATACTTATAATTATATATTCTATTAGTAAGATTAGTACGACTTTATAGTGAGTTTAATATTTAGAAAAGGTGTTTTTAGGATATTAAGAATTGTTGCCTATATTTATGACTACAATTCTTTTTATTGTGGTTATAAATGTCTAATTTTATAATATATATAGCGTCATTATACAAATTTGTATTTTAAAAAACTACATGATAATATTAAAGCATAGTGTGAAAAATATAATAGTGAGAAGAGGTTTATATTATGATGAGAACAGTTAAGGATTTAATTCATAAGCTTTTTAAAGAACAAAGTAATAAAGATCAACCATGGTTAAATTATTATTCTGAAAAGGATCGTAAAATTGATTATACAAACAAAAATATTTACGAATTTTTAGTAGAATGTGTTGGCGATGATACTGATTTTATTGCTTTAAATTATTTTGGAACTCGTATGAGTTATGGAGAAATGTTTGATAAAATTGATATGGCGGCAAAAGCTTTTAGATCTTTAGGTGTAAAAGAAGGCGATGTTGTGACAATTTGTTTGCCAAATACACCAGAAGCCTTAATTTGTTTTTATGCTATTAATAAAATAGGTGCAGTAGCAGATATGATACATCCATTATCTGGTGGTAATGAGATTAAATATTATTTACAAGAATCTAAATCTCGTGTATTAGTATTAGTTGATTTTGCTTATGAAAAAGTAAGAGATCAACTAGAAGAAACTTTAGTTCATAAAACAATTATGGTTTCTCCAAAGGACTCTATGCCTAAGGGATTGGCTGTTGGTTATACTTTAACACGCGGGTTAAAGATAAAGAAACCAAAAATGCAGGATTCTGATTTTATGTCGTGGGGAAGTTTTATGTTTAAGGGTATGACTTATGGAAAAAGTTATACTAGTAATATGAAAAGCGATGATTTGGCTGTTATTTTGCATAGTGGCGGAACTACGGGCAAGCCTAAGGGAATTATGCTATCAAACTTTAATTTTAATGCAGAGTGTCAACAGGCTAGTCTTGTTATTCCTACTGTAAATCCTCGAGAAAAGATTATGACAATTATGCCAAACTTTCATGGTTTTGGATTATGTGTTTCTATGCATACTCCGTTATGCCTTAGGGTTGAAGTTATTTTAATTCCTGAATTTGATGGAAAAAGATTTCATAAAATTATAAAGAAATATCGCCCTAATATTTTAGTTGGAGTTCCAACCCTTTGGGAAGCTATGCTTAATAATAAAAGATTTGAGGATGTTGATTTGTCACCATTAAAATATATGATTAGTGGCGGGGATTCGCTTACTTTAGGAATGGAAAATAAAATTAATAATTTTTTACATATTCATGGAGCAAGAATTGATGTTACTAAGGGATATGGTATGACTGAAAGTGTTGCGGCAGTTGCTTATACATTTGAAGGTACTAATGAGCCTGGATCGATCGGTATTCCATTAGTAGGAGTAGACGTGAAGATATGTAAAGTTGACACTGATGAAGATATGCCGTTTGGTGAAGAAGGAGAAATCTGTATTAATAGTCCAGCTATTATGATGGGATATTTAAACAATCAAGAAGAAACGGATAAGATTATTAGAACTCATTCTGATGGTAAAAAATGGTTACATTCTGGCGATTTAGGATATATTACTCCTAATGGATTGATTTATTTTACGCAACGTTTAAAGAGAATGATTATTTCTAGTGGATTTAATGTTTATCCTGCTCAAATAGAACAGGTTATAGAGATGCATCCGGCAGTTAGTAAATGTTGCGTAGTTGGTATACCTCATCCATATAAAATGCAGGTTCCAAAGGCTTTTATTGTTCTAAGAGATAAAGTCAAAGAAACTGCTAAATTAAAGAAAGAATTAAAAGAGCTATGTAAAGAAAATTTAGCTGTATATTCAGTTCCAAGAGAATATGAATTTAGAGATGAGTTACCTAAAACGTTACTTAATAAAGTTGATTATAAATTACTTGAAAAAGAAGAATTAGAAAAGTATGAATTAAAAAATAAGAAAAATTGATAATTTAGAGGTGAGCATAAAATGCTTGCTTTTTTAATAATTTTAATATTGTTATAAATAGTTTCAAAAATGCTCTTGCAACTAATAATTTTTAATTTTTTATGATAAAATAAGGTTATGCAACCTAAATTTTACAAATTTCCAAGTAAAATTGATAGAATGCAACTGGTATTTATCATATGATTAATAGCGAAAGAGGTGATGAATATGAAGTTTGGAGATAAACTTATTTCCCTTAGAAAGAAGAATGGTCTTTCCCAGGAAGAGTTAGCTTCAAAACTAAATGTATCTAGACAATCAGTGTCTAAGTGGGAGAGTAATAATACTTATCCTGAAACTGATAAGATTGTTCAAATATGCAATATATTTGATTGTAGTATGGACGATCTTATTAACGAAAAAGTTGTTGATGTTACAAAATGTGAAAGAAAAAATAAAAATAATTTTAGTTTTATTTTTGATTCTTTATTAGAATTTGTAACTAAGACTATTAACATGTTTAGTAGTATGAAATTTACAGGTGGTTTAAAGTGTGTAATTGAACTTGGTATTTTGACATTATTCTTATGGGCTGGAGTAGTAATAATTTCAGAAGGTGGGTCTTCAATTATTATGAGACTATTATTTTTCTTACCAAGTGATGTGCACTGGACAATTGGAAGAATAATATGTGCTATTTTAGAAATAATTGGTGCAGGTTTTTCAGTTATTGTTTTTATTCATGTTTTTAAAATTAGATATTTAGATTATTATGATAAAGTAATTAGTGAAAATATAGAAAGTGATAGTACTGTTGAAACTGGAAAAAATGAGGAAACAGAAAAATCTTCAGGTAAAAAGCGTTTTGGATTATCTAAATTTCAATTAAAGAAAGAGGCCAAGGTTATTATTAGAGATGAGAACCATACAACATATGCATTTTTATCAATTATTTCAAAAATAATTATTGGGATAGTTAAATTCTTTGTGGCTATGTTTGGATTATGCTTTTGTGCGTTCCTTGTAGGTTTAGTAATATGTTTTGTTCTTTTACTTTCTTTTAGTAAATATTCAGTAATGTTTATTGGGGCTGATATAGGAATAGTAGCGGCAATTATTGTTAATATAGTAATTTTATTACTTATGTTTAATTTTATTATTAATAAAAAGACGAATTTCAAACTTATGGGTTATATTTTCTTTGGATCTTTAGTTTTGTTTGGTATTGGATGTGGTGTTGGGTTACTTGGATTAAGTGAATTTAAAATAACTGATGATGCTGTTATCCAAGATAATATTGTAGAAAAAACAACTTACTTAACATATGAAGATAACATGATTGTTTATGCTCATAGTAATTATGGAAATATTTATTATAACATTAAAATTGACAATAGTATGGATGATAAAACAATTAAAGTTGTTGGTAAACAAGAAAAAGCTTTTTTTAAGAATATAAAAGTATTTCAATCTTCAACTTATGGTATGAAGGAATACTATTTACATAATAATGTATATTTGAATTTTCCTGAGTTTATTAATTTGTTAGAAAAAGATTTGAAAAAGAAAGTTCTTAGATATTACGAAATAACCGATGGTGAGATGGAAATTATTTGTAATGAAAAGATCGCTAAAAAGTTAATTGATAACGCTAAAAAAATATATTTAGTAGATTTAGAAGAGACTAATGAAGGTTATTTAATAAAAGATTATAATGATAAAATAAATACAGAATATAGTTGTGGTGTTGATTATGATGCTAAGACTGGTGAATTTACTTATGATAATGATTGCGTTTGCGAAAAGAAAATAAAAAATACAGCAGATGGTGATATAATCGACTTTGATTGTTATTATAAAGTTGAAGAGTGATTTAGAATAAAAACATCTCTGACAAAAACATGGTTAGAATGCCCAGAACAAAGTAATAAACGGTTGCTTTGTTCTTTTTTAGTTGTAAGGCGTTGGGAAGAAACTCATAAACTGAGATATCGATCATAATTCCAGCGGTTACACTTAAAATTAAGCTTAATATAAAGGAGTTTAGAAAACCTTTTAAGAAAATGTGAGCAAGTATTGCCCCAAAGAATTCTGAAAAACCGGCAAGCATGGTATAGAAAAAAGCTTTTTTTCTGCTATTTGTTGAATAATAGATTGGTATTGCAATGGATATACCTTCTGGAATATTATGTAGAGCAATAGCAAAGGCTAGTTTTAATCCAAGTTGTTGATTGGTAGCGGTTGATGCATATGTTGTAATTCCTTCAGGAATGTTATGAAGTATTAAAACAATGGCTGATATTAATCCTAACTTATAAAGATTGGTAGCGACTAATTTCTTTTCAATTGTTTCATCAACGATAGTAGATAGCGATATACCTAAAATAATAAATATAGCGATAAATAGAAACGATGGAACGGGATAGAAAGAATCTGTAATTAAATTTATGGCTTCTGGAATTAAAGAAATTAAGGAAATTGTTAACATGATGCCACTGGAAAAGGCTAAAGAAGCCGCAATAGTGTTTTGCTTTCTTTTTTCTTTAAAAAAGCAAGGGATTATACCTAAGGTAGTAGCTAATCCGGCTAATAAAGTAATTGTAAAACTTAAATTTATTGTATTCATAATTTTAGTTTATGCATTATTTGTTTTAAATAATAAAAATTTTTAATATTTGTGATATAATAGGCTAGAAGTGGGGGATTCCTATGAACTTTAATTTAGAAATGGAAAAAATGATGGGAAACATTAATGAAGGTGAAGATTTAATTTTACATGCTTGTTGTGCGCCTTGCAGCTCTGCTGTTTTAGAAAGACTTGGGAACTTCTTTAAAATTACTATTCTTTTTTATAATCCTAATATTACTAATGAGGAAGAATATCAGAAAAGGTTGATGGAACTTGAAAGATTCATAAAGCAATTTCATACTAAGTATCCTGTTAAGATTATTCCAGGAAGATATTTACCAAAAGAATTTTTTGAAATTGCAAAAGGTTTGGAAAGTGAACCTGAAAGAGGAAAACGATGCTACAAGTGTTATGAATTAAGATTAGAAGAGTGTGCTAAAGTGGCGGAAAGAGAAGGATTTAAATATTTTACAACGACACTTAGTTTAAGCCCTTATAAAAATTCCAATTGGATTAACGAAATAGGATCTTCTTTAGAACAAAAATATGATTCTTTATTTTTATATTCGGACTTTAAAAAGAAAAATGGTTATAAAAGAAGTATTGAACTTTCTAAAGAATTTTCTTTATATAGACAAGATTATTGTGGTTGTGTTTATTCGCTTAGAGATAGAAAAAAGGACATTTAAATTTATAGGTAGTTTAAAACTGATGTATTTTGTCATATAATTACCTTTTATTTTAATATATTATAACAAAGATTGACATTTATGGACATTACGTTTATTGTCAGCTCTTTAAATTTAAGATATACTATTTATTATGAGGAAGTGATATTTTTGAAATATTATTGTATAGGTATTAAAGGAACTGGTATGTCTACATTAGCACAAATTTTATTTGATTTAGGTAATGAAGTTAGCGGTTATGATGATGCTAGGGGTCATAAATTTACACAAGATGGATTGGAAAAACGTGGTATTCAAATATTTTATGATCATGATCATAAAGTTGATAAAGATACGATTGTTACATATAGCGTAGCATGTGGTAGTGATCATCCAGAGTTGAAAAGGCTTAGTGAACTGGGATTTGTTGTTAAAAAATATAATGAGATTATGGCTGATGTTATTAGTCAGTTTGAAACAATTGGAGTAAGCGGTACGCATGGTAAAACGTCTACTTCTTCGATGATTAAACATATACTTGAAAATACAGTTGGTTGTAATTATTTTATTGGTGCTGGGGATGGAAAAGCTGTTAAAGATAACAAATACTATGTAGTAGAAAGTGATGAATTTAATCGTCATTTTAGTGTTTATCATCCAGCTTATTCTATTATTACAAATATTGAAGCTGAACATTTAGAGTGTTACAAAGATGTTGATGATATTCGTGATACATTTGAAATTTTTGCTAATCAAACAAAAAGATTGGTTGTTGCTAACGGAGATAATGATGAGGTAAGAAAAATAAATTATTTAACTCCAGTTAAATTTTATGGTTTTAATGATGATAATGATATTGTTATTAAAAATATGAAATTAATTAATGATGGTTCACATTTTGATTTAATTATTGATGGTGAAAAATATGGCCATTTTGATATTCCATTGTATGGTAAACATATGGTGGCTAATGCAGCAGCTGCAATTTATATTTGCCGGGAACTTGGTATTAGTAAGGAAAAGATTGAAGAATTATTATCTACATTTAAGAATGCTAAAAGAAGATTTGCCGAAGAGAAAATTGGTAATGTGGTTATTATTGATGATTATGCTCATCATCCAACAGAAATTAAAGTAACTTTAGAAGCTGTAAAGCAAAAGTATCCTGATAAGAGATTGGTTGTTGTTTTTGCGCCTAATACTTATTCTAGAACGAAAGATTTTACTGAAGAATTTGTGGATGCACTTAGCATTGCAGATAAAGCTTACTTGACAGAAATTGATTGCAATAGAGAAAGACAAGAAGATTATCCGGGGGTTAGTTCTCAAATGATTATTGATAAGTTACCTAATGGAGAGATAATTAGTGATGAAACGATCGAAAAATTAAAGAATGAAAAAAATTCTGTTGTATGCTTTATGAGTTGTGCTTACGTTGATCATTTGATAAATGCTTTTAAGAAGATAATGAAATAGGAGAAGAAAACTTCTCTTTTTTTGTTTATTATTGCGCTCGTTAGTGGACTTTTGAAGGAGTTTATATTAAAATGATAGTAGAGTAATTACATTACTTAATCATAAAGGAGGATTTATATGATATTAGTTACTGGTGGATGCGGATATATAGGGAGCCATACTTGCTGCGAATTATTAGATAAGGGCTATCAAGTTGTTGTAGTTGATAATAATTGTAATTCTAAAGCTGATGTTATTGATAAAATTGCAAATATTACGGGAAAAGTGGTTAAATTTTATAAGGGTGATGTGTGCGACAAGGCGTTAATGAAAAAGATTTTTGAGGAAAATAAAATTGAGGCAGTTATTCATTTTGCAGGATTAAAGGCAGTGGGTGAATCAGTTCAAAAGCCATTGTTGTATTATCGTAATAATTTAGATTCAACACTTACTTTATTAGAGGTTATGGAAGAATACAATTGCAAAAGAATAGTATTTTCTTCAAGTGCGACAGTTTATGGTTCGCCTAAAGAATTGCCTATTAAAGAGAGTTTTCCATTATCAACAACCAATCCTTATGGAACTACTAAACTATATATAGAAGGTATTTTAAAGGATTTATATGTTTCTGATAAAGATTGGAGTATTGCTATACTTAGATACTTTAATCCAATTGGCGCTCATAAGAGTGGTTTGATAGGGGAAAATCCTAACGGAATTCCTAATAATTTAATGCCATATATTATAAAGGTGGCTACTAAAGAATTAGAAGTATTGAGTATATTTGGAGATGATTATGATACTCCTGATGGCACTGGCGTAAGAGATTATATCCACGTTGTTGATTTGGCCAAGGGACATATTAAAGCTATTGAAAAAGTGTTAAATGATACTGGCGTTGACTGTTATAACTTAGGTACTGGTCATGGATATAGTGTACTTGATTTAGTTAAGACATTTGAAAAGGTAAATGGAATTAAAGTTAATTATAAGATTGCACCTAGAAGAAGTGGAGATGTTGCTGCGTGCTATGCAGATCCAACTTATGCAAAAGAGAAACTTAATTGGGAAGCTGAACTTGGCATAGAAGATATGTGTCGTGATAGTTATAACTTTGTAAATAAGTGAGATAAGGGCTGAAAAGCTCTTTTATTTTTAATAAATTTCATAATTCTGGCTTGTAAAATGAGAACAATAATGGTAGAATGTTATTGTCGTTTGAAAACGACGGCTATTGACCTGTTGGTGAAGTGGTTTAACACGCTACCCTCTCAAGGTAGTATTCATGGGTTCGAAACCCATACAGGCCACCATATTGAGATTAAGCTCGGTAATTTTACCGGGTTTTATTTTTCCATAAATTGCCATTTATAAAAACAAATGTTCGTGTTATAATTATACTGGTGAGAGCGATGGAGAGAACATATATATGTATTGATTTAAAAAGCTTTTATGCTTCTGTAGAATGTATAGAACGAGGACTAGATCCAATTGATACTAATTTGGTAGTAGCAGATGCAACAAGAACCGAAAAAACTATTTGTTTAGCGGTTTCACCATCTTTGAAAAAATATGGTCTGCCTGGAAGAGCAAGATTATTTGAAGTTAATCAGAAAATTCGAAAAATGAATAATGATAGAAAAAACTTATTAAAAGGGGATTTTAAAGGAAAATCATACTCAGAAAACAAACTGTCTTCTAATGCTAATTTAGCTATTGATTTTATTGTTGCTGTACCGAGAATGAGATTATATATTGATTATAGTAGCAGAATATATAATATTTATTTAAGACATTTAGCACCAGACGATATATATGTTTATTCTATAGATGAAGTGTTTTGCGATATTACCGATTATTTAGGTAATTTAAAAATGACGCCGGGTCAGTTTGTGACAATGCTTATTCAAGAGGTTTATGAAAAGACAGGTATTACGGCTACAGCAGGAATTGGAAACAACTTGTATTTATGCAAAGTAGCTATGGATATTGTAGCAAAGCATGTCCCGGCAAATGAATTTGGTGTTAGAATTGGGGAACTTAATAATGATAGTTATAAAAAGAAGTTATGGTCTCATAAACCAATAACAGATTTTTGGCGAGTTGGATCGGGATATGCAAAAAAACTAGCTAAATATAATATGTATACAATGGGCGATGTAGCTCGTTGTTCTTTACAAAATGCACAGCTACTTTATAAACTATTTGGCGTAAATGCTGAATATTTAATTGATCACGCATGGGGTATTGAACCTTGTACTATGAAGGATATCAAGGAATATAAACCAAATGTTAATAGTATGGGAACGGGACAGGTACTTCATTGTGCTTACGATTATAGTAAAACAAAACTTGTTGTTAAAGAAATGATTGATTTATTATGTTTAGATCTAGTGAAAAAGAAAAGACTTACTAATAAAATTATTTTAACTATTGGTTATGATACTTCAAATATAGAAAATAATTACGCTTTAGAAACTGTTACAGACTTTTATGGACGAAGTGTGCCTAAACCAGCTCATGGAACTATTAATGTTGATTTTTATACGGCTGATTCGGCAATTATTTCTAAAAAAACAATAGAATTATTTGAAAGGATAATTAATAGAAATTTGTTAACTAGAAAAATTAATATATCGTTTGGTAATGTACTTTCAAAAGAAATGGTTAAAGATAATATGTGTGGTACTCAGCTTGATATTTTTTCTATAAATGAGGAGATAAATACAGATAATAAAAGAACTGATAATGATAATAATCTACAGAAAACTTTATTAATTATAAAAGAAAAGTATGGGAAAAACTCTATTTTAAAGGGG
>CAZTRE010000037.1:0-11454 GCA_964616405.1 uncultured Mycoplasma sp.
CCATTAATTATCCAACTATACAATAATTTCTTATTTTCATCATAATAATTCAATCTTACTATTTTTTTGCTTTTCTTAATTTTATTTATATCTTCTTTAGATAATTTACTATCAGCGTTTATTATTATATCTACATCATTTATCTTTCTATCTTTTAAGATAGCATCTAAATCTTCTAAATAATAACCTGACTTTCTAGTGACCTTAATATTTATTTTATTTTGTTCTCCTGATTCAGAAGCAATTACTAGTTCGATATTATTTTCTCCAATTTGTAATTCATGAACTCCCAAACCAGTTATTTGTGATTTTTTATCTTCTGCTTCAGCCTTTATATTTACACTAGAAACATTATTAGCAACAGTTAATGTGTAATTATTATTATCTACCTTTACTACCTGATAACCATCAATACTTAAGTTTTTTATATTATTATTTCTTGATAGATTATTTCCGGGTTTATTAGAATTTGAAGGTGGATTTGGCCTTGGACTTGGTGTTGGGATTGGAGTTGGGGTTGGAGTTGGTTTTGCAACAACATTAACAGTTACTGTTCTAGTTTGTCCTGCTAAATCTTCTCCATCAAAAGTTGCCGCATCTATTATAAGAGTTATCGTGGTTGTTCCTACACTATTTCCAGTAACGGTTACTACTCCTGTTTTGGTTTGTTTTTCATCAACCATTCCGGTTCCCCATTCACCAATATTAACTGCTGCTACACTACTATTATTTGATCTTATTGAAACATCACCAATGGTATTGTAAGCAGTTATTCTAAAAGTTTGTGAACTACCCTGCTCAATTGTTAAATAACCAGGAGAAGCCGAAACATATCCCTCAGCAAAAACTTTAATAGGACACAACACAAATAATACCAATAAAATACTATATAAAATTTTTTTCATTAATTAGCCACCTCTTTTAATTCTTTAATTTTATTATATATTTTTACATAATCTAAATAGGTAACATTCCCATCACCAGATATATCTGCTGCCAACAAATATTCATTAACCAATAATTTTTTACTAGTTTCGGGATGCTTTGTTTTTTGAATATGATTATAAACATTTACATAATCCAAATAATTTATTTTTCCATCACCATTTGTATCACCAGAAACAGCATTAGTTAATTCTGCATAGATATTTTGCCCTCTATATATTTTAGTTTTTCCACCAGTATATAAAACTTTTTTACTGTCTATAGTCTTATATTCAACATCAATGGTATAGCCATCTAACAATTCTATATTCCGTTTATAATCTTCAACTAATGTATTTATCCCAATATTACTAATATAATTATTGTTTTCATCATAATGATATTCATGAATAACATATGGATCGCCCTCACCCCATTGAGCATAAAGTGTTATATTATCCGTTAAGGATACCAATTGTTCATTTGTATAAAATGCGCCCGTTCCATCAGCCTTTGTATTCCATCCTGTAAATTTAAATCCAGCTTTTGTAAATGTATTTTTGCTTAACTTTGTTGATACATTATATGAAACCAATTGTGGTATCATTTTCCCCAAACCACCATTAGAATTAAATGTAACTGTATATTTATTTGCTTCCCATTGCGCATAAACTACTAAATTGTTACTAATCATCATTTGATATTCATCTGTATAAGATGTACCTGTTCCATCGGCTTTAGTATTCCATCCTGTAAATGTATATCCTGTTCTTGTAAAAGTGTTTTTATTTAACTTTGTTATAATTGCATCAGGTATTCCTTGTGTAGTAAAGTTAATAGTTCCATCATTTGCATAAAAGGTAATTATATATTTACTTTCTGCTTCCCATTGTGCATATAAAGTTTGACTTTCAGAAAATTTTACCCATTGTCCATCCCTATAAGATGTGCCTGTTCCGTCTGCCTTTGTATTCCATCCCGTAAATATATACCCCGCTTTTGTAAATAAGTTATTTTTAATTTTATTATTCTTTATAACATCCTCATTATAATCACCATTGCTCCAACTTCTTGGATGGGGTTCTATATTAATACTCGTCATTGTTCCTGTTCCACCATTTGCATCAAAACTGATAGTTACATAATTATCAGTCCATGTTCCATATACCATAATTTTTGTATTATTGAATACTGAATTCTTTAAAATATCGGATACTTTTTGGCTCATTTTATCTTGTTCATAGTGTAACCAATCATTACTTCCTATTTTGATTTCCCATTCTTTAAACACATAGTTATCTTTAGTAAATTTATTTATTGGAAATTCAATAATATCATCATATCCATAGTATTCAGACTCCATTGTTCCTTTAATACAATTTGAACAATAGCTTTCTTGTCCCTTATATACCACTTCAACATTTAATTTTTCTGTTGACCACTGAGCATATAATTCCATATCATGATAAACCAAAACTCCATCATCAACATTATAAGATATACCTGTTCCATCCGCTTTTGTATTCCAACTTTTTATATAATATCCATTGTTATAGAAATCCGCATTACCATCTAAATCCTTAAATTTGGATATTCCTCTATCCGTAGCAGAATAGTCATAATAATAGTCAGTACCATTATTAGCATGTAATCTCACATTTGACTTTGTCTTTTTGCTATCGGTGTTAAATTTTATTGGAAATGAATTAATAACTTCATCTTTATAAACAATCTCCATCGTCCAAGTTTCACCGAGCTCATCTCTTATACTAAAATTAACATTGAAATTATTGGATTCTCCTTCAAATTCTGCGGTCGCTATGTCACCTTCATAATGGATGTTTCGCTCACCAAAATAATTTGCAACAACATCATTTTTCCTTAATCTATAGCTAAGTTCCGCATATTGTGGCAGATTTTTCAAATATGAATTCATTGTAACATCCCAACTATAAATATCATGATAAATATTATGATATAAATCAATATATAACGGATTATCATCTGATAAAGGTCTTGAATCATCATAAGCCTTACTCGAATATGTTATTGCATATGAATCCTTATCAACATTTGATGTAAAAACGGAAATTGAATCATTATAGAATTTACTACCATCCGTACTTTCAATTTTAACTGAAAACTTATTATTATTTAATACTATATTCTTACTAGATAAATCAACCGTGTAAACACCAACTTCATTACTAGTAATAGTTGCTGCATTATTATATTGCTTATCACCTGATATAATAGATAAATTATAATTGCCAGTTTTTGAAGCAGTTAGAAATTTTATTTTTTCTATTTTTTCCGATTTAATATTATTCGTATCAAATTCATCTATTTGATTAGTTACACTGGCCATTCCATTAGATAATTTTCTATCTATCCACGGATTAGAATGATAATTGTTATCCCAAGTACGATTTTCCATTTCAGAAATAGATGTGGTAAATCCAATTGATAATCTTGTAGAATCATAAGTTAAATAAACATATTTATATTCACTTGCTTCATCAGTATCATCTCCCCAAGAATTTCTTAATATCCAAGCACCTTTTCCTTGAGTTAATTGTCCCAAACTACAACTATTATTTTTTACAGGATAGTGTTTTTCCCCTGCATCGCAATATGCATATTCATAATCATCATCCCAACCAATAATCTGCATTGCATGACCTTGATCTTTATTTAAGGAATTATTTACACAATCATCTGTTTTAATTGCCTTAGTACCATCTATATTACTAAAACCACATGTTGATTTAGGTGAATATGTTCCAACAAAAGGTCCACCATATTTCATAATATAATTTTTTACATCAGATACGTAACTATCTATTACTTCTTCCGAAACATCATTCTCATTAATTATGGGCATTTGAATTGTGGAATTTACTTCATATAACGATTTATCATATCCCATAATATCTTTAGGCCACTTAGGATTATTTTCCTCCGTCCATGGCAATACACTCTCATCCGTTAAAGATAGCCCATTTGACATAATAATTGATGAAGTAAAGAAATTACCTCCCTCGCCAAGTTTGCGACTACCATTATCTGAATTTCCCCAAGTCTTCCAAGAGCAATTTCCACTACAACTAATCCAAGAAGCATCTCTAACTAAATAATCTGTTGCTGTAGCATAATCCATTTGTCTAATAGAAAACTTTGGGGTTTTATCACTAAATGATTGTCCATTTTGTTTCATTAAAAACGTTTCAACATTTTCAATTGAAGCAAACGCCCAACATATTCCTGTACTCCCTTGATTTTTAACTGATGAAACATAATTTTTTCCCTCTATATCTCTTAAATCATAAGAAGATGGCAATGTTGGAGTTGAATAACTATTGCTTACTTCATAATCTAGTACATATACATCAGGGATCAACTCAACATTTCCCTTTTCTTCATCACTTAATTTTAGATATTCAATATATTTAGGATTAAGATATGGTTCATTTTCCTTCTTATTCTTTTCCGTAAGAACAATTTCCCCGGTTTTATTATACACATCTTTAATATAATTCTTAGCTTCTAACGGTAAATAAGAATATGATTTACTTTCCAAAACATAATTTATATTATTTTTTACATATGCATTAATTAAACAAAAAATAACTAATACAAAAACTATAACTAGAAAAGATAATCTCTTTACTATTTTTTTACTACTTAACTTCATACTTCCTAAAACACCTCTATCCTTCATACTACTTTCATATCCATCTTACCACAATTTGGACATTGTGTCCATATATTTTAGTGGACAATTTGTCCATAATATAAATAGGATGGTGATAGTAATGAAACATAGTGACAATTACTATTTTGACATTATAAGATACAACATTAAAAAATACCGCGAAGCATCCGGATTAACCCAGCAACAGTTGGCTGATAGAGCGGGAATTACTATGAACTACGTCGCAAAGATTGAGAGCAAAAAAATGCAACGTGGCTTTACAATAGTAATTTTGGGTAGAATTGCAGACGCTTTAAACATCGATATTAAAGAACTATTTAATCCCATAGACGAAGATGACCTTACTAATTGATAGTAAAGTCTTTTTTATTTTATCACTCCTATGTATAACAAACATTAAAGTATTAATACCGTTAACAAAAACAAAAACTACTAATCATTCTGATCAGTAGCCTCACTTTTCTCTTGATTTAACTTTTCCTTTAATTCTTTATCATGATATTTAACTGCCTCTTCTAACTTCTTTATTTTTTTAAAATTAGTCGCATAAGCTCTACCATCTTCTAAAACATAAACAGTTACTTTTAAAGATTTTAAATGACTATAAGGGTTTCCTCTTAATGGCCCCGCTACAAAGCGAGCCAAACAATTAGTATATGGATTCATATACTCTATAACCAAATTAATATCATCTATATCCTCAAAATCATCATTAGCATAATTATAAGCTTCATCAATTTTCATTCCTCTAATTATGCCTTCACATTTTTTCCCATACTTTTTAAAATAACTTTTTTCTTTTGTAATTATATAAGTTTTAATGCCCAGTACAAGAAAAAATATCGAAATAACAATTAAGATCTCTAACATCAACATTAAATCAGAAATGATAATTCCAAGTATCAATAAACATATACTCACAATAATTGAGTAAATCGTAAATTTCTTATTATAAAAACTAAAGTGTTCTTTTTCATAACCGAAATCTATTATCTTATTCATCCTCATCACCTCTATTAACATATTGTATCATAAATCATCTATTGTAATGGGCTCTTAATCTCCTCAATTTCACCATAAAGTTCATAATTCAAAGTAATTGACATACTATTTACACAATGGTTTTTAACTTTACAATAGCTATTTAACACAAACTTGACAGATTCAACATAGTTGTTTTCATCAACACTAATTATAATTTCATTAGGCTCCTCTTCTATATCAATATCTTTATTCTCTAAAATCGCACAGATTGTTGCCGAACTAATATTATAATTATATACATCTTTTCCACTTTCATAACTAGTATTTGAAATATAAGTTGCCTTACTGACTAATTCTTTAATATTTTCAATATCCATAAATTCTTCATATTGATATGGTCTATCAGTCTTGATCCAAACTCCACCTGTATTGGTAAAATAATTACCATTTTCCCCATAAAACTCAACTAAATTTGGACAAGTAACTTTCTCTTTCTTACCGGTTTTAATACCTACGTATGAAGAAGATACCCCATCAATATCTATTTTATAATTAAACTTATAGTTATTACTTTCAATACTCGCAAAACTAAATCTATTTTCTATACCAGTTTCGTAATGATTTTCTCCATCACTCGCGACCCTTTCTCCCGTTCTAGCCGCGATCGCAATTATTAAAAAGAAGATAAAGTAAAATCCAAAAAAAGCAACCGCTTTACCTCTTGGCGTTGATAATAATTCTTTTAATCCAAATTTTCCACTGTTTTCACGCTCTTCTTTTTTCCTCATCATTCAAATACCTTTCCTATTAACTCATCCTTATTAACGCCATTTAGATAACTACTAGCAGCCATTCTTTTCTTTCCAAATGGTTTAATATCCGTTAAAATGATTTCCCCGTCCCCAGTTGCTACTCCAAGGCCGTCTTTATATATATTAGTAATTACACCTGGTTCATTATTAACTTTATCTAAGCCAAGTCTTGCACCATATATTTTCATCTCTTTAAAATCTAAAACAGCATTAGCTCCTGGCACTGGAGATAACCCTCGTACCAAATTAAAAACTTCACGTCTACTCTTACTAAAATCAATGTGTTCTTCTTCTCTTTTTATATTAAAACCAAAAGTAACTTCATCCTCATTTTGCTTAGTTCGTTTATTTGTTCCAGCAATTATACTTGGCAAAGTTTCTAATAATAATTCTTTACCCATTAAACTTAAACGATCATGTAAACTTTCTAGATTATCGCTATCTTCAATTATCGTTTCACTTTGACTAATAATATCTCCACTATCCATCTTAACATCCATATACATTATTGTTATACCGGTCTTATCATGACCTTCAATAATTGATTTATGAATAGGCGCTCCTCCTCTTAACTTTGGTAAAAGGGAAGCATGAACATTAATACAACCAAGTCTCGGATAATCCAATATGGCTTTAGGAATTATTTGTCCATATGCACAAGTAACAATAATATCTGGATTAAGTGATAGTATCTCTTCATAATCATTTCTTATTTTTTCTGGTTGAAATACCAAAATATTATTTTTAATAGCCACCTCTTTAATTGGTGTATTAACTAATATCTGATGTCTACCCACTCTCTTATCAGGTTGAGAAACTACTCCCACAACATCATAATTTTCAATTAATCCCTCTAAAATAGGTACTGCAAAATCTGGAGTCCCCATAAAAACTACTTTTGTCTTATTCATTTAATAAGCCCCCTATCAAAATATTTATATTTAACTAAAATTAATCATCGTCAATATTACTCCTATTGTTATAAATAGAGTTCCTAGTAATAACAATAAAGATACTTTACCATATATATTAGAAAAAGCAAAATCATCATCACTTTTTATAAATGTTTTTTCAAGCTCTACTGCAAAACCTTCTTTTTTCTCTTCTTTAACAAATTTCTTTGTTCCAGGTAAATTAACCAAAATAAGATCATCTTTTCTAATATATTTAGAAACTAAAATATTATTTCTCTGGCCCAACAATTTACAAACAGCCTCAACAAAACTATTATCTTTAACCTCTTCAATGAACTTTTCAATATCGAAGTCTACTTCCAAATATTTTCTAGGTACCAACAATAAACTTATAGTACTTGCACTTTTCTCTATTAATTTCCATTCACTTTTAAAAGCATTTAAAAATATATTCTTCTGTGCATCATTTAACTTCAGTTTTCCAAAAACTTTATATAAATTTTTAAGACATAAATCATAATTTGACATTGCATAAGCATCATGAGCAGCATTTTCATCTATAAATTCATTTTTAGCTACTAAGTTTGCAAAAAACATTGGCGCATTTACCGAGTAATAACATCCCATTAATAAACTATTTGTAAATGCGGTCTCTTTTGAATCAAAATCCTTATCTAATAAATTTAAATGTTTTTTTTCTTTTAATATTTCCTGAACTTCAACAAATTTAGGATATATATTTTGATAATTCTCACAAGAAAAACCATTTTCTAAAATACTTCCATAGTAGTGTGGCGCATAACCATGAATAAGATATCCATTAACTATATACTTATCATATATATATCTTAACACAGTATTCTTAGCAGAATCAGTGTTTAAATCATTAATACCCAATTTATAGGCACAAACCCTTCCAATTATTCTATTTATACCATAACTAATCTCCGAGAAATTGTCGATTTTTCTAATTAATTTATCAACTTGCTCTAGAAAATCATTAAAATAATTCAAATCTTCAATAATAATTTTATATTTAAATAATGCATCATAAAAAAGCCATAACAACTGACTACAACCAGAATACATACGATATCCCATTGAAGCACTCGTTTTTTTATCAAAATAACACGCACTATTACAAATATCCACAAGCATTTTTTTTACATCTTCTCGTTTTAATAATTCATCTAACACACTAAACCACCACCACTATTGGTTTTTATCAATTCATATTGAACCAACTAACAATATAATATATTAATCCAATTATTATAATCACAAATAATACTATTAAAACTATTTTAATAACAGGATTGTTAAGATCCCAATAATCATCCTTTTGAGCAGAAACATTACCCATCAAATCATCAAACGTTTCTTTATTCTTCTTATTAACTTCTAAATTCATATGATCTAAATCTTCTTTTTCTTGAGTATTACTTTCTTCTGTATTTTTATCATCATTAATATTCTTAAAAGCATCATCTTCATTAGGTAAATCAATATCTTTATCTAATTCTTTATAAAAGTTATCATCAAAAAAACTCATTGGTAATCGCCTCTCTATCATTTTTAATGATAACATAATTTAATAGATTTGACTAGGATTAAAATCAATATCAATTTTTATATTAGGCCTACCTTTATAATGTTCTAATATTTTTTCTAAAATACTCCTTAAATTAGCATCTTTCTTATATTTTAAAATAATACCAAAGCGATATATATTATTTACTCTAAAAATAGTTGAAGGAGTTGGCCCTAAAACTGAAGTGTTTTCTAAATTTCTATCAAGCGCTCGTTTAATTTTCTGAGCTTCCTTAGAAACAAAATCCATATCTTTACCACTAATTTTTATATGACATAAATAATAAAATGGTGGATACTTAAGCATTTTACGAATATACATTTCTTTATTATAAAATCCCATATAATCATGTGTTCTTGTATAGCTAATCGCATAATGTTCTGGATTATATGTTTGAATAATAACTTCTCCACTTTTTTCACTTCTACCACTTCGTCCTGCTACTTGACTAAGCAAAGCAAATGTATTCTCACTACTTCTAAAATCTGGAATATTAAGAGACGTATCTGCGTTAATTACCCCAACTAAAGTTACATTTGAAAAATCTAGTCCTTTCGCAACAATTTGCGTCCCAAGTAAAATATCATACTCTTGATTTTTAAAAGCATTAATCATCTTCTCATGAGCACCCTTACGACTAGTTGTATCAAAATCCATACGTAATACTCTAGCCTGTGGGAAAATTTTGCCAAGTTCTTCTTCAATTCTTTGTGTTCCCACACCTAAATCACTAATTGATTTTTCATGACATTCTGGACAAGTATCATAAACTTTACTTCCATATCCACAATAATGACATCTCATTGTATTACTACTTTTATGATAAGTAAGCGATATATCACAATTAGGACATTTAAATGTATATCCACAGTTCTTACAAGTAACAAAAGAAGCATACCCACGTCTATTTAAAAGTAAAATAACTTGTTCCTTCTTATCCAACTTATCCTTAATTGATGTAACTAAATTTCTCGAGAAATGTCCTTTGCTTTTCTTAATCTCTTCATTCATATCAATAATTCTAACTCTAGGTAATTTCTTTCCATTAACTCGATTAGGTAAACTCAAATATTGATAAACTCCCTTTTGTGCTCTAGCCATAACTTCCAAAGAAGGTGTTGCACTCCCAAATATAACAGGACAATCATGATATTTTCCACGAATAAGTGCTATATCTCTTGCATTATATCTTGGATTAGAATCACTTTGCTTATATGACTCACTATGCTCCTCATCAACAATAATCATTCCAATATTAGTAAGTGGAGCAAATATGGCACTCCTGGCCCCAATAACGATAGATGCTTCTCCTCGAACTATTCTCCGCCACTCATCATACTTTTCTCCATCAGATAAAGCTGAATGTAAGGCCGCTATATTATCTCCAAATCTCCTCTGAAATCTTTGAACCATCTGTGGCGTAAGACTAATCTCTGGAACTAACATAATACTGCTCTTGCCTTTGTTTAAAGCATCTTCAATTAACTCCATATAAACCTCTGTCTTGCCACTCCCAGTCACTCCATGTAATAAATAAGGTTTAAAACTAGTATCTTTTAATACTTCATCAACTACCTTTTCTTGATCCTTAGTAAGTCGATATTTCGTTCCCAGTTCTTTATCATAACTAAGACGATAATGTTCTTTTTTTTCTATAATTAAAACGCCCTTTTTTACTAATGTTGTAATAATACTAGTAGAAAAATATTTCAATGTATCTTTTCTAACAAGACCCTTTTCTTTAATAAATTTAACGATCTCCTCATGCTTAGCTGTTAACTTCACATCAAGTAACTCATCATTTACCCGGTAATAAGTATCAAACTTCTTATTAACAACAGTTCCCTGTTTTGCCTTTAACCCTTTAGGAAGCATCACCTGATAACAACTAATTAAGGTCGCCAAGGTATTTTCCTGAATTATTTTCCCAAGTTTTAATAATTCTTCGTTCAAAATAATTTCTTTATCTTTAATCCCAATAATTTCTTTTAACTCATATTCAGATTGATAATCTTTCTTTATCTCTAAAACAAATCCATCAAGTACTTGTCTCCCAAATGGAACTTCTACCCTGATTCCTACCAAAATATCTTTTTCTAAATGATTAGGCACTTTATATTCAAATATCTTATCAATATTTTTATTTGACAATTCAACCAATACACCAATAACCAAAGTATCACTTCCTCTACTAAGATTATACCAAATTAAAAGAAGAAATCCTATAAAAGGTTTCTCCATTCTTAAAATAATATTTCCTACTAAGATTGAAATATTATACTTATTTCCATTTGTTCGATTGCTACAACAATCCCAATATGATATTATCACTATTAGGAGATACTAACTGTTGAGTACTTGCCAACTTTCTTCTAGAAAGGAGGCTTGATATTATGAAGAAAAAAGATTTGTTAATCTCATTTCTAATACTAATTATCATTTTATTAATAGTCTCTGTATTGATACTTATAATAAAAAAATAGTACTCAATTTACTTACGTAGATTAAGTACTT
>CAZTRE010000038.1:0-11395 GCA_964616405.1 uncultured Mycoplasma sp.
GGACCCTTAGCTCAGTTGGTTAGAGCATCCGGCTCATAACCGGGCGGTCACTGGTTCGAGTCCAGTAGGGTCCACCATTCATATTTTGCGGGTATGGCGGAATTGGCAGACGCGCTAGACTTAGGATCTAGTGCCGCAAGGCTTGCAGGTTCAACTCCTGTTACCCGCACCATATTGTTATTAAGCTCGAAGAATTTACTTCGAGTTTTAATTTTATATAAGATAAAATATTATAATATTTATTGAACATAAGAAAGAGTGGAGTACAAAATGAAATTAGATATAAATTATGATTTAATAGAAAAAATTAAAGAAGCCAATACAGGCATATCATTAGTAAATAGTAATAAAAGAGTACTTAAGCGTACAGCTTCTTGCATGCCAATTTGTGCTTTATTCAATATTGCTGATGGTAACCTAGGATTAATCATGATAGATATGTTTATGTTGAGCGGAATGTTTCTTTCAAATGAAACGTTAAAAATCATGCTCCTTAGAAATATTCGGCAAAAAATAGCCGAGCAAGACCTTAATGAACTTTTGGGCAAACTACAAACAATTGACGTAAGAACAAATTATGAAAATTTAACAGGTGCTAATTTATATAAAACAGAGTATAGTTTTAATAGTGATAAAAATCGTCTAGAGCAAAGGAAATACATTAACATTCCGGTAAGTGATAAGTGGGGTGTAAAAAACATATCTATTTGTCAAGAACATATGATAGGAAGTAAAGAATGGTCTTTATCAATCGGATCGCCTAAAGAACAAGAAAGCAAGGTATACTCCTTAGGAAGACGCCGAGCAACTTCCGGAGCTTAGCCTCAATCCATTTTTAAATCTAAAGAAGTGCTAACTTCTTTTTCTTATGATTGAAAATAAGTATTAAAAATGCTATAATTAAAACTATAGTAGAATAGATAATTGTACCAATAGTGTGAAAAGGGAGAAAAAGTATGGATAAAAAGTGGTATTCGCAAACAAAAAGTCAGATTCTAAATGACTTAAAAACATCCGAAACCGGTTTAACAACTAAAGATGTCCAAAAAAGAATAACGAAATATGGTAAAAACGTATTACCCAAAAATAAAAAAGCAAGTATTCTAGAAATCTTTTTGAAAGAGTTAATGAATCCTATCGAATTATTGCTTTTAATAGCCGTTATTGCCTCGTTTATGGCTGATGAACCAATTGAAGGCTATGTCATAATTTCTATAGTATTAATTGACCTCATTATGGGAACATTTCAAGAATATAAAGCTAATAATACAGCTGAAGCTCTATCTAAATTAGTAACCGTTAAAAACAAAGTATTGCGAGACGGTGAAGAAACAATAGTTGATTCTTCTGAATTAGTTCCAGGAGATTTTGTTTTTCTAGAATCAGGTGATAAAATATCCGCAGATTTACGAATTATTGAGTCTCACAACTTCACAGTTGATGAATCAATACTAACCGGCGAATCATTAGCTGTTACCAAAAGTTCTAATGTTCTTTCAGAAAAAAAATTACCAATTCAAGAACAAACCAATATGTTGTTTTCTGGAACGTCTGTTGTTACAGGAAGAGCTAAAGCTATTGTTGTCGCAACAGCACTAAAAACTGAGCTTGGAAAGATTGCTGATACAATAAACAATACTAAGAAGGCCAAATCACCACTTACAATTAGAGTTGAAGAATTATCCAAACAGATTACTATCTTAATTGTTATTATAGCTGTCATTATAACCATCTTATTAGTAAGTAAGGGTCTACCCATACAAGATATTTTTTTATCAGTTGTGGCTTTAGCGGTCTCAGCTATGCCAGAGGGACTTCCACTAGCTTTAACCATGGCTTTGACAATTGCCTCCAATCATATGGCTAAACATAAAGTAGTCGCCAAGACACTACACTCAGTAGAGTCCCTTGGTAGTTGTACTGTGATTGCTTCTGATAAAACAGGAACTTTAACCGTTAATCAACAAACAGCAAAAAAAATTGTACTGCCTAATGGCGATTTATATAATATCACAGGTGTTGGCTATGACAAGACCGGTCAAATAATTGGTGAAGATATCTCTAATGCTAAAGAACTTGCTTTCTTAGGTGTTATAAATAACGAGGCTAATATTACGGCCCATGAATATTTTGGAGATTCTATTGATATTGCTTTCTTGGTTTTAGGTAAAAAGTTAAAAGTAAAAAATAATTCTATCAAAATATTAGATAGTATTCCATACGAATCAGAAAATAAATATTCTGCTGTCTTTTATGAAAAGAATGGCGAGACATATTGTACAGTCAAGGGTTCACTAGAAAAAATATTATCATTTTGTACAAAAAGCAATCTTGTTAGAAAATACGATCCTAAGATATTAGAAAATCAAAATGAAGAAATGGCTAAAGAAGGCCTTCGCGTTATCACTTTAGCTAACGGAAAAGTTCCCAAAAAAGATTCATATACAGAGCAGGATATAGAAAAACTCACCTTTATGGGAATGGTTGGTTTCATTGATCCAATCCGAAAAGAAGTAATACCTGCCATTAAAAAGTGTCGTACAGCAGGTATTAAAGTATTAATGATTACCGGGGATCATCCTTTAACCGCATTCGCAATCGCTAAAGATCTTAAATTAACTACAACTTATGACGAAGTAACTGCTGGAGAAGAAGTGGATGAGTATCTAGCTAAAGGAGAAGAAGCCTTTGATAAATTTATTAAATCCAAAATAGTTTATACCCGCGTAACTCCACTCCAAAAGTTAGAAATAATAGAGTCTTTAAAAAGACAAGGTGAATTTGTCGCTGTAACAGGTGACGGCGTAAACGATGCTCCGGCATTACGAAGTGCCAATATTGGTATTGCTATGGGAAGCGGAACAGATATTGCTAGAGAAACATCTAAAATGATCGTTTTGGATGATAACTTTAAATCAATAGTTAATGGTGTTCTAGAAGGAAGAGTTGCCTATGCCAATGTTCGTAAAATAATTTATTTCTTAATATCTTGCGGTATTTCAGAAGTGCTTTGTTTTGTACTCGCCACATTATGTAATATGGATATGCCTTTAGTAGCTATTCAGATATTATGGTTAAATGTTGTAACAGATGGTATTCAGGACTTATCACTATCCTTTGAACGGGCTGAAAATGATATAATGAAAGAACCGCCTAGAAACCCTAAAGAATCATTATTTGATAAATCATTGCTAGAACAAACAATGTTTTCTGGTTTGTTTATAGGCTTATTACTATTTGGACTATGGTACTATTTAGTTAATATTGTTATGATGGATACAGCTACTGCTCGTGGTTACGTAATGACTTTAATGGTATTTATTCAAAATATACATGTGTTTAATTGCCGTAGTGAAAAAAAATCAGCTTTTTCAATACCACTAAAAAACAATAAACTGGTTGTTTGGGGAGTATTAATTTCTATTGCTTTACAAATAATCGTTATGGAAGTAGATATTTTAGCTAAATTGCTTCAGACCGTATCAATTCCGATCATGCATTTGGCCGGGCTATTTGCTTTTGCTCTAGTAATTTTAATTGTCGTAGAAGCATATAAGAAAATTAAATTTCGCCATGAATAATAAATATGATATAATAACCTATACAAAGGAGTGACAAAAATGTTAATAGAAAGACAAGACGGAAGTGAAATAAACCAAACAAGAATTGTTGATCAATTAAGATGTCTTGGCATTGATATGATTGATGAAGCTAAAAGTGGTCATCCAGGAATTGTTCTTGGAGCAGCCCCAATCATATATACGTTATATGCCCATCACTTAAATTTTGACCCAACCAATCCAAACTTTTTTAACCGAGATCGATTTGTAATGTCTGCCGGTCATGGTTCCGCATTATTATATGCAACTCTATATATGGCTGGTTTTGATCTTACCTTGGAAGATTTAAAAGCATTCCGTCAGATAGATTCCAAAACACCAGGTCATCCAGAATACAAAAAGACGCCAGGCGTTGATACAACGACAGGACCACTTGGTCAAGGCATTGCTACAGCCGTAGGTATGGCAATGGCCGAGGCTAATCTAAATGCTAGATATAAAATAGTTGATCACTATACATACTGTTTATGTGGCGATGGAGATTTAATGGAAGGTATTAGTTATGAAGCCTTATCATTAGCCGGTACTCATAAATTAAACAAATTAATTGTTTTATATGATTCCAACGATGTTTCCCTAGATGGAAAGACATCTCTTACTTTTACCGAAAATGTAGCCATGCGATTTGTATCAATGGGATGGAATGTCATTTCAGTAACTGATGGTGATAATATCGAAGCCATAGATAAAGCTATAGAAGAAGCCCATGCAAGCGCTGATAAGCCAACTTTAATCGAAATAAAAACAACAATTGGTAAACACTCAATGCTTCAAGGAACGTCTGCTGTACATGGGTCGCCTTTAACCAAAGAAGATATCACAAATATTAAAGAAAAATTAAAAATAAGAGATATCCCATTCGCAATTTCTCAAAATGTCAGTGATGATTTTCGTTATATTATAAATAAACGTTGTAAAAATATTGTTAAAGAGTTTGAAACAAAGTTAAGAAATGCTAAAGATGAAGTAAAAAATGAATTAGAATATTTTATGGGAGAAGATAAATCAATTACTTTAAAAGAATTATTTTATGAACCCCCAGTTGATAAGACTGAAGAATCACCTCGGATAACTTCATCAAAACTATTAAATACAATTGTTCCACAATTCCCATATATTATTGGAGGAAGTGCTGACTTATTTGCCGCCAATAAAACCTATATTAAAGATGTAGGTGATTTCTCAAGTACTGATTACTTAGGTAAAAACATTTTCTTTGGAGTTAGAGAGCATGCCATGGGAGCCATAGCTAATGGTCTAGCCCTACATGGCTTTAGACCATACATCTCTACATTCTTAAGTTTTGCTGATTACTTAAAACCAGCTATGCGCCTTGCTTGTATGATGGACCTGCCAGTAACTTATATCTTTACGCACGATTCGATCAGTGTAGGAGAAGACGGGCCAACCCATCAACCAGTAGAACAACTATTGTCACTTCGTACCATGCCTAATATGGATGTATTTAGACCAGCTGATACTAATGAAGTAATTGGTGCTTACAAAGCAATTCTAGATAAAAAATCTGGCCCAGCGGCTATCTGCTTATCTAGAAATACACTTCCAATTTTAGAAACAGCCAAAGCCAATGAAGTAAACAAAGGTGGTTATATAATTTATGATTCTCCAAATAAACCTCAAGGAATCGTCATAGCTACAGGTGAGGAGGTATCTCTATCAATAGAAGTTGCTAAACGATTGAGAACTAAAGGAATTGATATTCGTATTGTTTCCATGCCAAATCTTCATCGCTTTTTAAAACAAGATGCTGAATATATAGAAGAAATTCTTCCTGTAGAAGTCCGTAAAATAGTAGTTGAAGCGGCCTCATCATTCTCATGGCATCGTCTAATATTTAATAGTAAATATCTTATTACCTTAGATGAATATGGAACTAGTGGCAAAAAACAAGATGTTTATCAAAAATATGGTTTTGATATAGATTCGTTAGAAGAAAAAATTGAAAATTTACTTAAATAAGACATAAATAGACTTTTTAACGTGTTACCTTAATTATGGTGATAATATGAAAGTCTATTTTATTTTTGATATTAAAGAGGAATTTATGAAATTATATATGGACAACCCAAGAGTTCTATATGGTATTTTAAAACAAATATATTATTTAGATCGAGAAGAAGTATCGTTCGGTTATAATCTTTTTTCTCAATTAACAAATCAAATTAATAAAAGCGAGATTGATCGAAAACTATTTCTAAAATTTCATCAAGATATACCATATTCAAAAAAAGGTAATACGCACTACATAAACAACTTATATAAAGACGAGATCAGTCGCCTTATTATCAAAAAAAGTTATATTCGTTTAGAAACTGAACAAAATTTTTCTACCTTTTTTTCAATTTTAAAGAATTTTTCTAATAATTTTTTTGTTTGTGATTTTGACACTTTAGATTACTTTTTTTTATCAATAGACAAAGAAAATCCTAAATTATCACTTCAAACATATACTATTTAATAATTAAGTCTTGTTTTAGTAATTTAATTCCTGTACAATATAACTAAGGAGATGAGTTAAATGTTACATGATATAATGTTAGTTGTAGTAGGTCTTCTTATTGGTGCTGTAGCGGGTTTCTTTATTGCGAGAACGCTAATGCAAAAATACCTAAAAAAGAATCCACCTATCAATGAAGATATGATTAAAACCTTAATGATGCAAATGGGTAGAAAGCCAAATCAAAAACAAATTAATCAAATGATGAAGGCTATGGAAAAGTATCAATAAGACTGCAAAAGTCTTTTTTTCTTTGGAAAAAATGATATAATAAAATAGGTGATCGCATGAAGAACTTTAAAGAAAAATTAGCTTTAGTTCCAACTAAACCAGGTAGTTATCAAATGAAAAACAAAGATGGAGTAATTATCTATGTTGGAAAGGCAAAAAACTTAAAAAATAGATTAAAAAGTTATTTCACTGGAACAGTAACTGGCAAGACCAAAATGCTTGTTGAAGATATTGACGATTTTGAATATATTGTTACATCTTCTGAATTAGAATCATTAATATTAGAAATAACACTAATTAAAAAATACGATCCAAAATATAATATTCTTTTAAAAGATGACAAAACTTATCCGTATATTGAATTAACTAATGAAAAATATCCAACTTTAAAAATAGTTAGAAATACTAAACGTAAGAAAAGTAAAAATCATTTATATGGACCATATCCGAACACAAAAGCCGCTAGAAAGACCGTCGAGATGATTAATCGAATTTATCCATTAAGAAAATGTGAAAGACTAAAAAAAGAAGTTTGCTTGTATTATCATATTCATGAATGTCTTGGTTATTGCGTTAAGGATATTCCAAAAGAAGAAATTACAAAAATGACTAAAGAAATAACTTCATTTCTAAATGGAGACCCGACAATTATTTCTGAAAAGATAAAAGAAGAGATGCAACGTGCTAGCGAAAACCTTAATTTTGAGAGAGCCCTTGAATTAAAGAATATGCTTGAAGATATAGAAACAACTCTTCGTAAACAAAAAATAGATCTTAATAAAAATTATAATTTTGACTTAGTAAACTTTTTCCATGATAATAACTATTTATCGATAGAAATATTTTTCATTCGAGATGGTCTATTATTTGGACGTCATAATGAAATAATTCAAACTATGGGATTAGCTGAAGATGAAGTAGTAGAGTACCTAATTAAGTTTTATGATAGAGGGGCTTTGCCACCAAGAGAGTTATACATTCCAATTGAATTAGATGAAAATCTTTTATCAGAATATTTTTCTGTTAAAGTAATAAAGCCCCAAAAAGGCAAATTAAAAAAATTAATCGATTTAGCTAAAGAAAATGCTAAAGAGCAATTAGAACTTCAAGAAGAAACACTAAAGAAAAGCGATGAAATTAGATTAAAGGCCGTTGAAGAATTGAAAGATCTTTTAAACGTTACTAAAGCTTCACGTATAGAGTCTTTTGATAACTCACATCTTTTTGGAACTTTTTATGTTGGTGGTATGGTTGTTTTTAATGACTTTATTCCCCAAAAAGATGATTACAGAAAATATAAAATAAGTGCCGATGTAAAAGACGATCTATCCGCAATGAAAGAAGTATTATATCGTCGATACTATAAGGTTTTAATGGAGAATCTAGAAAAACCTGACCTAATTGTTATGGATGGAGGAGCTACTCAAATAAGTGTCGCTAAAGAAATAGTGTCCTCATTAGGGTTAAGTATTCCAATAATTGGTTTGGTAAAAGATAAAAATCATCGTACCAACAATATTATGAATGATAGTTATGAAATATTAGATGTAAAAAAAGATAGTAATTTATTTTTGTTTTTAACTAAAATTCAGGATGAAGTCCATCGCTATGCCATTACGTATCATCGAAATATTAAATCAAAAGGAGCTTTGGCCAGTGTATTAGATTTAGTTCCAGGTATTGGAGAAGTTAGGCGAAAAGAATTATTGAAACATTTTGGTTCTTTAAAGAAAATGAAAGAATCATCGTTAGAGGAGCTAAAAAAAGTTTTACCTGATGATGTCGCAGAGAATTTCTTTTCTTATTTAAAGGAAATATAGTATAATAAAAAAGAATAAGGAGAATAATTTATGAAATTAGATAAAATGGGATTTACCTTAGTAGAATTATTAGCCGCAGTAGCTATTTTAGGAATATTATCTGGTGTTGCTGTAGCTGGAGTTTCATCATCTCAAAGAAAAGCTCGTGAGAAAGCATATGACACCATGGAAACAAGTGCTTATAGTGCCGCTCAAAACTATATACAAAAACATAATTCTGTTATTCCATCAACAACCGGTTTTGATGATTTTACTTCCACAGAATATTTAGATAACTTTTTAAATAATCCTGCAAATTATAAACAAATCGCAACATCAACACTTATTGAAGAGGGGTTATTAGAAGATTTAAAAGATCCAAAAGCCAAAAGTGCTAGTTGTTCTGGGCAAGTTTATGTTACCAAAATAAAAGGAGCAGGCGGACGCTTAGATACGTATTCTTACTTGGTAATAATTAATTGCCAGGATTATTCTTCAAAACATTTTGTCAAGGGCGTGGGTGCTGATGGTAAAAAAAATACAAATGATGATACGAAAACAGATATAGAAGCAAAAGGTGTAATCTTTTTAAGTTAGGATGATGTAAGTTGAGTAAAATTCAAGTAATGGACGAAATTCTTGCTAATAAAATTGCTGCTGGTGAAGTAGTAGAAAAAACAATGAATGTCGTTAAAGAATTAGTAGAAAATTCAATTGATGCCCAAAGTGATGAAATAGAAATATCCTTGATTGACTCAGGCGTTAAAGAAATAATAGTCTCAGATAATGGAATTGGAATGGAAGAAGAGGATGCTAAAATGGCATTTTCCCGCCATGCAACCTCTAAATTAAAAAACTTAGACGACCTATTTTATATTGAGTCCTTAGGTTTTCGAGGCGAAGCATTACCATCTATTGCTTCAGTTTCTAATGTTAGATTGAAAACATCAGATGGTAAAACAGGTACATTAGTAACCATTTCTGGTGGCAAAGATATGCAAGTAGAACGTTGTGATCTTCAAAAAGGAACCACCATAACAGTATCTGATTTATTTTATAACACACCAGTCCGTCTAAAATATTTAAAGAATCTTTATATAGAATTAGCTAATATTGTTGAATATGTAAATAAAATGGCTCTATCTTATCCAAATATAAAATTTACTTTGAAAAACAATGATAAAGTTTTACTACAAACAGACGGATCAGGAGATTTATTAAAAGTTATTTATAAAATTTATGGAGTTGATATAACAAAAAAAATGATTCCATTAAGTGGAGAAAACGATGATTACTATATCAGCGGCTATATGTCATATCCTGAAGTGACTAAAAGCAATCGTAATTCTATTACTACCTTAGTAAATGGCCGTATTATAAAAAACAATGAGTTAAACAAAATTATTACAGAATGTTATCACACTTATATTCCAAAAGATAAGTTTCCAATTGTTATTTTAAATATTGATGTTGATCCGATTTTAATTGATATTAATATTCACCCAACAAAAATGGATATTAAATTTTCTAAAATTGATACATTAAAAGAATTAGTAACTAATCTTATTGAAAAAAATTTAAAACAATTAACACTTATCCCAACCATTTCCGTCCGCGATAATTCATCAGTATCAGAAGTAAGACAACAAATAATATCATCAAATAACAAAGAAGAATTATTACAATCAGAAAGCATTCAATATGAAAATTTAACCTTAGATTTTGCCATTCAAGAAAAAGAGTCTATGTATAACGAAAGATCATCAACAGAAGAGAAAAAAGAAATTCCTTCAGAACCAAAATACCGCATTAAAGAAATGACCCCTCGTGGAATTGTCTATTTAACATATATTATTGCCGAAAATGAAGATGGAATGTATATAATTGATCAACATGCTGCGGCTGAACGCATTAACTATGAAAAAGTTTTAACTGCTTTAAAAAATACCAAAACAATTGTTGATTTATTAATACCAGTAAAAATAGAGTTATCAACTCCAGAGTATTTAAAACTTAGTGAAAATTTTGATCTTATTAAAGAATATGGTTTTGACATAGCTGAATTTGGAACCAATACAGTTATTATTAGAACTCATCCAAGTTGGATCGACTCTGATATTGCTGAAGACTGTATTCGCAAAGTAATCGATATTATTATAGAAAAAGGTAACTTTGATTTTGATACGTTCGTGTGGCGAATGGCTTCCACAATGGCCTGTCGTATGTCCATAAAAGCCAACGATTATATTTCTTATGAAGACCAAGTTTGGTTACTAAACGAATTAAGAAAATGTGAAAATCCATTTACTTGCCCTCATGGACGACCTACCATTATAACTTACACTAAACTTGATTTAGAAAAATTATTTAAACGTTCCATAGACTAGAAGAAAGGAGTCTATCTAATGAAAGATATCATTGTAATAGTTGGACCGACTGGTGTTGGTAAAACAAAACTCAGTATTGAACTTGCCAAGCGATTAGACGCTGAAATTATTAATGGTGACTCAGTTGCAGTATACAAAAAACTAGATATTGGTAGTGCTAAACCGACAATACAAGAACGAGAAAATATTTCTCATCACTTGTTAGATGTTCGTAGTGTAGAAGAGGAATATTCTGTTTTTGATTACCAACAAGATGTTCGAAAGCTAATAGATGAAATAACTGCCCGCAAGAAAAGAATAATTATTGTCGGTGGAACTGGCTTATATATAAAAGCCGCTTTATATGATTATAATTTTACACTCGGAACCACTTATAATGAATATAAAGAATTATCTAATCAAGAGCTTTTAACTAAACTTAAAGAATATACTTCTGAAGATTTGCCTCACGAAAACAATCGTAAACGATTAATAAGATTATTAAATAAATATGAAAATAATGAAGAAATAACCAAAAATAAAAACAAACTATTATATCCAGTAAAGGTAATAGGCCTTACAACTGCCAGAGACTACTTATACGAAAGAATTAATAAAAGAGTAGATGTGATGTTGGAAAATGGGCTTTTAGACGAAGTTAAATCCTTAAAACCATATTATAAAACTTCACGTATACTAAATACAGCTATTGGTTATAAAGAATTTGTACCATACTTGTTTGAAGATAAAAACTTAGAAACTGTAATAGAACAAATAAAATTGAACTCAAGACGTTATGCAAAAAGACAATATACATTCTTCAACCATCAATTTAATGTTCAATGGTTTAATGTTGATTTT
>CAZTRE010000039.1:0-11042 GCA_964616405.1 uncultured Mycoplasma sp.
TAGTAGTAACAATGATAATAGGTTATGCTTATTTTTCTAAAAATATCGAAATTAAGGGGACTGCCAAGGCGCAAGGAAGTTTTGATTTAACTTATACTTGTGTTTCTAAAACGAGCTGTGGGACATGTGAGGTAAAGGAAAATACGATAACTACAACAAGTAATTTTGAGCAACCGGGCGATAATGCAATATTCGATATTACAATAACTAATAATGGGACAATACCAGCGGTTTTAAAAACAGTTAGTTCACCAAATAATTATGATTTAGATAAAATAAACAACGGTGAATTGGCAGCCGGTGATTCTATATATTTAGATGAATCTACTTTTTTAGGAGCACAATATGTAATTTTTCTTGATGAAACAAATTATGTTTGCGGTGATTCTGCAGTAAAAGCGGCAAATATTACTATTCAGCCAGGCGAATCACTTCGTGTTTCAGTTGATCATGCGTGGGTAGATTCAGCTCTACTTAATATGGAACAACCAAAATTACCTGAGGGTGGTGCAACTATGGAATATAACGTGACTTTAGGTTTTGGACAAATTAATAGCTAAAAAATAAAATTATACGAAGACTAGAAATTCAAACAAAAATATTTGTTTGAATTTTTTGCGTTTATGGATAGTTATGAGAATACATTCTTTTATTGTCTACTTTAAACTTACCACTACAAATGTAGTGTAAAGAGCTGACAAATCCTCCGCCCGCCACTTGACGTGGGGGGGGGGGAATGTTATCATAAAAATGTAATAAAACTAAGAAAGGTATGATAAAAATGAATAAGAAAAAAGGAATAATAATTGGAGTATTTTCCCTAGTAATAACTATGGTAGTAGGTTATGCTTTATTTGGTAAAAATATTGAAATTAAAGGAACAGCGACAGCATCAGGAAATTTTGATTTAAGCTATATTTGTAACGTAGAAGGAAATGGTGGAACCGGCTCTTATGAAATAGTAGATAATAAAATAACAACAACAAGTACTCTAACAAAACCAACTGATAGTGTAACATATACTATTACAATAACAAATAACGGAACAATTCCAGCTGTATTAAAGACAATTGCGTCATCTAATAATGTATCAAGAGATGATTTTAATGTTCCAGGAGATTCTGCATATTTAGATAAGGCAACTATGCTTGTGGCAGGTTATGAGCTTTGTAAATTACAAGCTGATGGGAATACGTGTATAGGAAGTTATTCTGACGCAACAAGTGGTGATAGTGCGATAGCAGCTCAAAATATCACTTTACAACCAGGAGAAAAAATGTTAGTTAGCGTTATGCATGCGTGGGGAGATTCTGGCGATTTAGGAGTGGAACAACCTAAACTACCTGATGGTGGTGCAACTATGGAATATAATGTGACATTAGGTTTTGAACAAGCCCAATAATAGTGTGGGGATTTTATTTATTTTTTAAACAGAAGAGAGATGTTATTGTCTTTCTTTTTTTGTGTATTAATTGAATATTGTGAAAAAATATTTTATAATAGAGACAGAGGAGATGAAATTATGGTAGAAAAGTTAAAACAAGATATGATTGATGCCATGAAGAATAAAGAAAAAGAACGTTTAACTGTAATTAGAATGGTTAAAGCAGCTATGGATCAAGAACATATTGATCGTAAAAAAGAGATTAATGATGATTTATTAATTGATGTTGTAAATAAGCAAATTAAGATGAGAAAAGATGCAATTGTTGAATTTGAAAAAGCGGGACGTAGTGATTTGATTCAAAAAAATCAAAGTGAAATTGATATGCTTATGGCTTATTTACCTGAACAACTATCTTTAGAGGAAGTTGTTAAGATTATAGATGAGATTTTTGCGGAAGTTAAACCTGAAAGTCAAAAAGATATGGGTAAAGTTATGAAAGAAGCTACTGCTAGATTAAAGGGTAAAACTGATATGAAAGAAGTTAGTAATATTATAAAAGAAAAGTTACAATAATTTTTCTTTTTTTTTGAATTTGTTCATATACTTTTATAGGTGAAGTTTATGTTGAGAAAAGTATATGAATATATAAAAGATGATGAGTTTAGATATACTATTTATAATGATAGAATTCATATCGTTAACTATGAAAATATTAATTCTTTAAATAGCGAAGAAGTTTTTATTAGATATGGTAATAAGAGAATTAAAGTTAAGGGTAGAGGTTTAGTCTTAAATAAACTTTTAGATAGAGAAGCTTTAATAATTGGGGAGGTTTCTAATATAGAGGTTATATATGAATAAGTATAATCTTCGTATTACGGGAAAAAATCCTGATTATTTTTTAGGAAAGATTATTTCTTCAAGAATTAATATTTATGATATGAGTAAGAAATATAAAGAATTATTTATTACTGTTGATGATGATGGCTACAAAAAAATTAGTAAATTCAAGACTAGTTATGAGATTGAGGTTATTGGTGTTAGTGGGGTACTTAAGATAAAAGAGGTATTTAATCGATATTTTTTCTTTATCTTATTTTTTTGTTTTGGGATTGTGTTGAATATATTTTTAAGTAAAATTATTTTTAATGTTGAGGTAGTACATTCAAATAGTTATATAAAGGAACTAGTTTATAATGAGCTGGCTGATGCGGGAATTAAGAAGTTTAAATTTAAAGTATCGTATGATAAGAAAGAGAAAATAGTTCATGATATTTTGGCTAAAAATAGAGATTATTTGGAGTGGTTGGAAATAGAAGAAGTAGGGACTAAATATATGGTGTATACACAGCAGAGAAAGAAAAATAAAAAGGTAGAAGAGTGTAGTAATAGGCATATTGTAGCCAAAAAAAGTGCAACTATTCTAGATATAAAAGCAATTGAAGGAGAAGTGTTAAAGAAAAAATTAGATTATGTTGAAGTTGGAGAGATCCTTATTAGTGGGCTGATTCATAATAAAGAGGATATTATGGCAAATAAATGTGCCGTAGGTCAGGTATTTGGAGAAGTGTGGTATAAGGCTTATGTTGAATTGCCAATAAAATATCATGAAGAAAATGTTACCGGAAAAAGTATTTATAATTTAGAGTTTAATTTTTTGAATAAGAAAAAGTTATTATTTAATAAATATAGTACTTATAAAAAGAAAGATTTGTTTGTTTTGAAAAATGATGTTTTACCTATTAGTCTTGAGATAGGTAAATATATGGAAACAGATGTTATCAATTATACTTACACATTAGAAAATTGTGAAAGTAAAGCCTTAGAAATTGCAGAAGATAGAGTCAAGAGGAAGTTTAAAGAGGGAGAACGGGTTCTTTCAAAAAAAGTTTTGAAAAAAGAGATAAAAAATAGTAAAATAGTAGTAGAAGTATTTCTTAAGGTTAGAGAAGATATTACTGATTATAGAGAAATAACAGATGAAGAAATATCTAATCAAGAGAAAACTGAGGATGGTGGTTAGTTTTGTTAGGAAGACTTACAAATACAATTCAGGGTGTAGTTAACTTTACTTGGCCAACAATTATTATTTCAGTAGTTGTGTTAGTGTCACTAAGGGTTTGTTATTTAGCTAAAAATAGACAAAAATTAGTTTTATATAAGGAATTATTGGGCCTTAGTTTTGTAATTTATGCATTATGTTTATTCCAAGTGGTTACTTTTCAAGATAATGTGACATGGTCATCAAATAATTTTATTCCTTTTAGAGAGATATTTAGATATAATATAGGCAGTACTTTGTTTGTGAAAAACGTTTTAGGAAATATGTTGATGTTTTTGCCTTATGGATTTTTTGTAAGTTTATATTTGAAAAATAAGAAACCTTCATTAACTTTGATTTTGACATTGGTCGCATCTTTTTCAATAGAGCTCGTTCAAATGGTGATTGGAAGAGTATTTGATATTGATGATATTTTGCTTAATTTATTAGGCGGATATTTAGGATATTTGATTTATTATGGTTTTTGTAAGTTATATGATAAGATTCCAGAAGCATTGAAAAGTGAGAAATTTTTAAATGTAATTGCGGCTATTGTATTAATTGGAATTATTACGGTTTTGTAGGAGGAATTTAATGAATAAAATAGAAGTATTTAAACAAGTAGATGAAGAAATAGCAGAACTTAAAACTGTAGAGAAAGTTTTGGAAAGTGCAATAAAGAAAGAAAAATTAGATAATGTGTCATTTAATTTAATTGTTGTTGATAATAAATATATTCATGAGTTGAACAAAACTTATCGAGGAATTGATAGAGAAACTGATGTAATTACATTTGCTTTAGAAGATGATGATAGTTTGGTTTTACCAGAAGAAGTGGGTAGAAATTTAGGAGATATTTATATTTCTATTGATAGAGCAAAAGAGCAAGCAGAAGAATATGGTCATGATTTACTTCGAGAACTTTCTTTTTTGGCAGTACATGGTTTTTATCATTTGCTTGGATATGATCATATGAGCCCTGATGAGGAAGAAGTGATGTTTAAAAAGCAAGAGGAGGTACTTGAAGATTATGGCATTACAAGATAAGACGAAAAATCAAAAAGATTTTTCTTATACAAATAAGTTTGATGTTAAAAGATTGGGACGTAGTTTTAAAGCGGCAGTTTCTGGCGTCAAGGGAACTTATAGGAAAGAACAAAATATTAAGATTCATACAATCGTTGCACTTTTAGTTGTATTGTTTGGATTTTTGTTAAAAATAAGTTATGCAGAGTGGTTAGCGTGTTTATTATTAATTGGATTTGTACTTATGGCCGAATTTTTTAATACCGCGATTGAGTATGTAGTGGATTTAGCATCTCCTGATATTCATCCTTTAGCAAAGGCAGCTAAAGATACAGCTAGTGCTGGAGTATTAATGATGGCTATATTGTCGGCTATTGTGGGTCTTTTAATATTTGTGCCAAAGATTATAGAAGTTATTGGAGGATTAATTTAGATGAAAGAAAAGTTATTGGAGTTACATAAAAATAGTTATAGTCCTTATTCTAATTTTGCTGTTTCAGCGGTATTAGTTATGGATGATGGTCGTGAATTTAATGGAGTTAATGTAGAGAATGCTAGTTATGGAGCTTGTATTTGTGCAGAAAGATCAGCTATTTTAGGTGCAGTTAGTGCTGGATACAAAAAAGGACAATTTAAGGAATTAAATTTAATGGTTTCGTCTGGAGAAATTGGATGGCCTTGTTTTGCTTGTCGCCAAGTAATGAGTGAATTTTTTGCAAAAGATGCAATTGTTAGAGCATGGTCAACAACAGGAGAATACGAAGAACGTACAATTGGTGAGTTATGTCCATATCCATTTGATAGTGAGGATTTGAAATAATGAAGTGTGGTTTTGTTAGTTTAGTAGGTAGACCAAATGTTGGGAAAAGTACATTATTAAATAGTTTGCTGGGCATGAAGTTAGCGATTACTTCCAATGTTAGTGGAACTACTCGTAATGTTATTCAAGGAATTTATAATGATGATGATGCCCAAATAGTTTTTGTAGATACTCCAGGTATTCATAAGCCAACTCATAAATTGGGAAGTTTAATGAATAAAAAAGCGTATAATAATACTGAGGGTGTAGATGTCATATTATTTCTAATTGATATTTCAAAAGGATTTGGACGAGGAGATCAATTTATTTTAGATAAGATTAAAGATAAGGGAGTACCTGTGTTCTTACTGCTTAATAAAATTGATCAAGTTAAAAATAAAGAGAATTTACTTAATGAAATTAATAAATTAAAGGAGTTATATGATTTTGCAGAGATTATTCCTATCTCAGCCATGAAGAAGGATAATATCGATGTTCTTATTAATTGCATAAAGAAGTATCTAGATGAAAGTGAAGCAATTTATTCGGAAGATGATTTAACTAATGTGTCAACTAGATTTATTATGGCAGAGTTCTTAAGAGAAAAAATTTTAGAATTAACGCATGATGAAGTTCCACATACGGTTACTTGTTACGTGGAAAATTATGAAGAAGATGAAGATGTTGTTCATATTCAAATATTAGTAGTAGTTGATCGAGATAATATTAAGAAGATTATTATTGGTAAAGGTGGATCAATGCTTAAAGAAATAGGTACAAGAGCAAGACATGATATGGAAGAATTTTTAGGTAAGAAAGTATTTTTAGAGACTTATGTTAAGACATTAAAAAATTGGCGAGATCAAGAAAAATATTTTTTAGAACTTGGTTTGAAAGATGAAGATGAGTAGAAATTGTATAAAATAAAGTATAAATCACCACTATATTAATAGAGGTGATTTTATGACTTATGATGTTTTATGGAAACTATTTATTAAGACTGGAGATATTAAATATTATAATTTGTTACAAGCATTAAAAAGGCGTGATTAAATGAAGATTGATAGTTTTGAAGGAATTATTTTAACAGAGACTAATTATAGTGAGTCTAGTAAAATTTTAAATGTTTTGACTAATGACCGAGGTGTTATTGGAGTAATGTCTAAGGGATGTCGAAATGTTAAAAGTAAATTACGTGGAGTTAGTCGTAAATTAGTGTATGGAACTTTTCATGTTTATTATAAAGAAAATGGATTATCGACATTGATAGGAGTGGATTTAATTAATTCTTTTTCTAAGACAATGATGGACTTAGAACGGATAAGTTTTGCGTCATATTTACTTGATTTAAGTTATCAAGTAGTTAAACAGAATGACGATGAAGGTATATTTGAGTTACTTAGAGATACGCTTTTAAAGATAGAAGAAGGTTTAAATCCTCTAGTACTTAGTAATATTTTAGAACTTAAATTACTAGATTATTTGGGAGTTAGACCTAGTATTGATGCTTGTAGTATTTGTGGAAGTGATAAGGCCATAGTAACATTATCTGCCGATAGTGGAGGTTATGTCTGTAAGAACTGTTTTAGCAATGAAGGGTATGTATCAGAGAAAACGATAAAGATGATTAGACTTTATTATTATGTTGATATTAAAAATATTAGTAAGCTCGATGTCAGTGATGAGGTTAGTAGAGAAATTAATCAATTTTTAGATATGTATTATGATAGATATACTGGGCTATATTTAAAGAGTAAGGAGTTTATTAGAAAGCTTGGCTCTTTGAACCAGAATGCAGGTTAACTTCTGTTTTTCTGTGGATGGCTTTAATTATTATAGTTGACAATTAGGATAAATTTATGTATATTATTAGAGAAAAGTGATAAGTGTGATGACTGGTGTGGAAAGCCAAGAGCAGTATAGTATGAGAGTAGATTCTTCTAGAATAAGTAAGGTGGAACCGCGGAAATGATATTTTCGTCCTTATATATTCTAGGAGTTTTTTTATTCATAGATAAGGAGGAATAAGATTATGAAAGAATTAACAATGGAAAAATTAGTAAATTATTGTAAACAATATGGATTTATATTCCAGGGAAGTGAGATTTATGGTGGTCTTGCAAATACGTGGGATTATGGTCCATTAGGTGCTAGAATTAAAAATAATATTAAAGATTCTTGGAGAAAAAGATTTATTCAGGAAAGATCTAATGCATATGAGGTTGATGCAGCTATTTTAATGCATCCCAGAGTTTGGGAAGCAAGTGGTCATGTTTCAAGTTTCTCTGATCCATTAATAGATTGTAAAGGATGTAAGATGAGACATCGTGCAGATAATTTAATAGATGATTTTGATCCTGATGCACATGCTGACGGTATGACGCAGGAAGAGATGATGACATATATTAGAGAACACAAGGTGCCATGTCCAAAATGTGGTAAGAGTGATTATACAGATATTCGTCAATTCAATTTAATGTTTGAAACACATAGAGGTGTTACTGAAGATGGAAAGAATAAGGTGTATCTTCGTCCGGAAAATGCACAAGGAGAATACGTTAACTTTTTAAATGTTCAAAGAAGTATGAGAGCAAAACTGCCATTTAGTATTGGACAAGTTGGTAAAGCATTTAGAAATGAAATTACACCAGGTAACTTTACATTTAGAACTATTGAGTTTGAACAAATGGAATATCAAACTTTCTGTAAAGAAGGAACTGATAGTGAACTTTATGCATACTTTAAGGAATATGCGAAAAAGTATTTTATGGATTTAGGAATTAGTGAAGATAAGTTAAGATATCATGACCATGAAAAATTAGCACATTATGCTAAAGAAGCTTGTGATATTGAGTATAAATTCTGTTTTGGATGGGGAGAAGTAAATGGTACTCATAATAGAACGAATTATGATTTAGGACGTCATCAAGAATATTCTTCAATTTCACAAGAATATTTAGATTCAGAAACTAATGAAAAATATATTCCTTATATTATTGAATCAACTGTTGGATGTGATCGTACAGTTTTAGCAGTACTTGATAATAGTTATGATGAAGAAGTATTAGAGAATGGTGAAACTCGTGAAGTAATGAGATTTAGTCCATATCTTGCACCATATAAAGTAGCAGTACTTCCATTAAATAAGAAGTATCATGGCGAAATGGCAAAGGAATTATTTAATAAATTTAATAAATCATTTATGACTACTTATGATGAAACCGCCTCTATTGGTAAACGTTATAGAAGACAAGATGCTATTGGTACACCATTCTGTGTGACAGTCGATGATGAAACTTTAAATAATGGAACAGTTACAGTTCGTGATCGAGATACTATGAAACAAGAAGTAATTAAAGTTGAAGATTTAGTTAAGTATGTTGAAGAGAAAATTAAATTTTAAGGATTAGCTAGAAAACTAATCCTTTTTTCTTGACGTAAAGCTTTAAATAATATAGTTATTTCTTGAATGGTTAATGGTACAATTAATGTGTATAATATAAGAGGGAGGATTTATGGAATTATTTGATTTTGGTGAAGGTGCAGAGAGTACTGCAAAGCAAACTTATAGAGTTATTAAAGATAGAATTGGAATGAGTGAAGAAGAGTTCTTTTTGCTTCCAAGCGATGATATAAGTGAATGGGTTGATGCTTGTAGATTAGCTTTATTACTAGAAAAAACGAATAATCAAAAATTGCTTGCTGGTTATAAGGACACAGAAATGTTTAGTAAAGGTGAAACATTTAATTTGGCAGCAGCTACTGTTATTATTAGAAATAAGAAGAGAACGCTTGATGTAGTTGAACGTGGAACTGATATTGACTTGACCCCGGCTCAGTTTGTTCTTATGGGAGATAAAGAAAGTAGTGAGTTTGTGAATGAAGCGATGAAGAAGATGAATCTAGATACGGCAAAAGCATTAGATAATAGGAATGTTGATTAGAAAAGAGATGAAAGAGTATGATACCAGTTATAGGAGTTCCACTGAGATATCAAAAGTTAGTTGATGATAGACCAATTGTATATATGAGTGAGAGAGTTAGAAGAACGATAATACAGGCAGGAGGATTTGTTTATCCGATTAGCCCGATTCAAGATATAGATTATATTAGTACTAGGGGTAATGTGTTTCCAGCACCTACAGAGATGGAAGAAGAAATAATTAGAATGAATGTTAAAGCGTGTGATGGAATTTTATTTCCAGGAGGAATGAAATTCACAAAATATGATAGAGTTTTATATAAAATCGCCATCGAGGAAAAGGTTCCAGTTTTGGGTGTTTGTTTAGGAATGCAGTTGATGAGTTGCCATAATGGGGAAATTGATTTAACTGATATTGGAAATGATAGACATGATCAAAAAGATGATACTGTATTAACTCATAAAGTTATTTTAGCTGAAGATAGTAAGTTATTTAAAATTATTGGTGAAAAAGAATTTATGGTAAATAGTTTTCATACAAGACAAGCTAGCCCGGTTGGGGAATATAAAGTTGTCGGTTATAGTGATGATGGAATAATAGAAGCAATTGAATATCCAGGAGATACTTTTAATATAGGTGTTCAATGGCACCCAGAAATTAGTTATCAATTTGATAATAATTCTAAAAAGGTAATAGATGCGTTTATAGAAGAGGCAAAAAAGCATAGTATTAAGAGAGAAAGAAGTTCAGAAACTATAACAGTTTAAATCAAGAACTTTACAAAAATAAATAAATTATATTGAATAAAAATGGAGAGTATTATGAAAAATAAAATGAAAGATAAGAAAGTAGTAATTCCATTAGTTATAGTAATAAGCTTATTAGTAGTAGCGGTAATTAGTTTTTTTATTATTACTTATACTAAATCAATTAAGGCAGATATTAAAAAACACTATAATAAATATGTAGTTATTAATAAAAATACAAATATTTATAATAATAAACATAAGATGATAGGGACGGTAAGTAAAGGTTTTTCGTTAGAATTAGAAAAGCAAAAAAGTTCGCTTGATAAATATTTTAAAATAAAGGATACAGACTTTTATATTTATTATAAAGATACTAAAGTAGTTAAAAAGTTAAATTTAAAAGAAAAAGATCCTAATTATTTAACCATTGATAAAAAAATTAGTTTACCTAAAAATATAGCTTTTTATCAAGATAGTAAGAAGGTTCTATCTGTAGATAAGAAGTTAACTTTACCAGTAGAATATATAGATAATGATATTTATTATGTTTATTTTCTTAATAATCTTTTAGAAATAAAGAAGACAAATAAGATTAAGGAAAGTTCTAATAAAAATGATGGGTTAGCACCCGCAAATATTAGTATTTTGAATTATGAAACTATTAGTGATCAATGTAGTAGCTATGATTGTACTACTATTAGTAATTTAAAAGAACAGGTGGCAAAGTTAAAGGAGAATGGCTATTATACAATTAATGGGGTTGAATATAAGAATTATCTAGCAGGGAATTTATGTTTAAAAGATAAGGCTATTTTGTTGACGACGAGTAAAAACTTAGATAATTTAGAGGCATTACGAAAAGAATTAGATATTGATTTAGAGGTTCAAACACCTGAATTATCTGAGGTTACTAAATATCAAATAAAGAGTTATTCGACAATTGAAAATATAATGAAGATGGCAATAGGTGAAGATGTTGTGGAAAGTCCGCCAGTAGTTAGAACAAATCAAGGGATTGCTGTTTTAAATTATCATTTTTTCTATGATCCGACTTTAGGAGAGTCTTGTAATGAAGGAATTTGTTTAACTGTTCAGAAATTTAGAGAACATTTAGATT
>CAZTRE010000040.1:0-10656 GCA_964616405.1 uncultured Mycoplasma sp.
GCATATTGTGTATTGATAGGAGGAAGTCGTATGATAAGCAAGCAAAATTTATGGTTTTTGACATTGTTTAGTTTAATACTTGTATTAAGTGTTTACTATATTACAATGCCAAATGATCTACTTAAAGATGTTGGAAAGAATAAGAAAGCTGAGGATGTAGAAGTTAAAGCAACGATTGAAGAGGCATCATCATTAGTGGCGATGCGAGTTAGTTTAGAAGAACAAAGGCAGACATCAATTGATGAGTTACAAGAACAATTAGTTAGTGATGTACTTGGTACAGAAGAGAAAAACAATATATATGAGCAATTGAAATATTTAAATGAAATTCAGGGTAAAGAAGAGGATATTGAGAAAAAAATAAAGAAGGATTATAATGTCGATTGTTTTGTAAAAATTGATAATTCTAATGCTGAGGTCGTATGTGTTTCTAATAAACATAATAGTACTCTGGCAAACAATATCATGCGTCTAATTCAAGGTGAATATAAAAATAAAATGTTTGTGACTGTTAAATTTCAGAAGAAATAAATTAACGTACTAAAGTAGTACGTTTTTTCATATATTGAGATAGGTGATGGATGGTGATTAAGAGTAAAGCAATTAGAAAAATATTTGTGACCACAGTGACAATGTTTATAATACTTACGGTGTTTTCAATTCCAATGTTGCAGGAAGAAGGGGAGATGCCTGTGAATTTGGAATTTGAAGAGGTTAGTGGGATTGCGACAAATAGTATATATTTACTGAATAAAAGTGGTTATTTAGTTAAGGCACATATCTTTTTGGATGAAGAAAAAGTAGAAGATAAAATTTTAAAAATACTTAATAATTTAACTAGACAAGAAACAAGCAAGTTTTCTAATGGTTTAAAGGGAACTATTCCAGAAAATATAAAAGTTAATAAAGTTATTTGTGGTAGCGAATTAGCAACAATTGATTTTAGTAAAGAATTTTTGGAAGTTGATGTTTCTGAAGAGAAGACGATGCTACAATCAATTGTTTATAGTATTTTAGATATTGATGGGATAAAAGGGGTAAGTATTTTAGTTGATGGTGTTAATTATAGTAAATCGCCAACTACTAATGAAGAGTATCCATTAGTATTGAATAAAGATATTGGGATTAACGAAAAATATGATGTTAAGTCACGAGATAATATTTCTAGTGTGGTCATTTATTATTTGGAGAATATTGATGATAGTTTGTATTATGTACCAGTAACAAAGTATATTAACGATGAGCGTGATAAAATTAGAATAATTGTTGAAGAGTTAACAACAAGTTATATTTATGAAGAAAACTTGATGAGTTTTTTAAATAGTAAAACTAAGTTAATTGATTATCATGAAGATAAAGATGTGTTAGTACTTAATTTTAATGAATACTTATTCGACAGTAATGATAAAGTGTTGGAAGAAGTTATTTATAGTATAGGTTATTCTGTATTTGATAATTATAATGTTAATATGGTAATGTTTGAAGTTGATGGTAAAAAAGTGGACTATATTTCTAGAGATCAGCTATAATATTGACTAATTAGCCTTTTTACTGTATAATATGTAACTACAAAAGGGGTGGTAAGAGATGCGTGAAATAATTAATCCAGGAAAGTATGCTGAACAAAAAAATAAAATACTTGAGTTTGCTGAACTTCATGAGGATAAATTTATGGAAGCTGGGATTGATCCTGATATGCTTATTTTGAGTTTTTTTTTAGATTTTCCATCAAGGTGTCAATCTTTTAATCATGTACAGTATGAATTGTTATCAAAATTTGGAGTTGTGAATAAAGGAATAGATCTTTATGAAATTTTCAGGGATATTTTAAAAGATAGAGACCTTTTACGTGGACGGATTTTGGAAGTTGGAGCTGGCGTATATCCTAGGTTGAGTGAAGTTATTAGGGAAGATAATTCACCTGAACTTGTGAAAGTTACAGCCTGTGATCCAGCACTTATAGTAGATACTATGTCTGGGGTTAAGCTTGTTAAAGAACCATTTACAAAATCTACTAATTTAGATGATGTAGATACGTTGGTTGGACTATTTCCATGTGAAGCAAGTCGTTTAATGGTTGATAGGGCAATTGAAGAAAATAAGAATTTACTTTTAGCATTTTGTAATTGTGATCATAGTGATAATGAGATTTATACGAAGCATGATGAATGTTGGGCTGATGTTGCCTGTGAATATTATCAAAAAAAGTATGGTGATGCTATAAAAGTACTTTCGTGGGGGAAGAATGTAATGATTGATTTGCCAATTATAGAATATAAAGCGCCACAATTTGTGAAAACGACAAGAGGAGTGTAAGAGATGTCTAAAGTTATTAATCCGGAAAAATATATTGAAAACAAAGGTAAAATAATAGATTTTGTTGTAGATAACAGCGACAAGTTGCCTAGAGGTTTTGCTGAATCATTTGTAAGACGCGTTGGTTTTAATATTCCTTTAGTTATGGAATGCTTTGATTATGCAGAACTGGAATTGTTTTCAAAATTTGGTATTTTATGTGAAGAAAAGGATTTATATAAACAATTTAGTAAAATTCTAAGAGATAGAGGCCTTTTACGTGGAAATATTTTAGAGGTTGGAGCGGGGTTTTATCCTAGATTAGGTGAAGTTATTATGGAAGATAAACCGGCTGAACTTGTGAGAATTACATCATATGATCCAGAACTTATAGTTGATACTATGTCTGGGGTTAAGCTTGTTAAAGAACCATTTACAAAATCTACTAATTTAGATGATGTAGGTACAATAATTGGAATGTTTCCATGTGGGGCCAGTCGTTTAATGATTGATAGAGCCATTAACGAAAATAAGAATTTACTTTTAGCTTTTTGTGGATGTGATCATAGCGATAATGAAATTAGTGCAGAGTATGGTGACCTTTGGGCAGATGCTGCATGTCGATACTATAAAGAAAAGTGTGGCGATGATATGCAAATATTTTCATGGAGTAATGAAGTAGAATTAAGTTATCCAATTATGGAATATAAAGCGCCACAATTAGTAAAAAAAGATTAATAATAAAGCAAAGTGTTTAAATTTTAGTTATTAAATAAAAATTAGAAACTTAGGTTTCTTTTTTTAGTGTACAATTATAAGTTTATTTTACGATAATCGATAAAAATATATTGACAATTGATAATTAATTTTATATTATTTAGTTAGAGGTGATAATTGTGAAGAAAAGTTTTATTGCGAAAGTGGTATCAATTATATTAGTTATAATATTGCTTATTGGTACGATTTGTTTATTCTTTATACCGAGTTTATATGATTTATTTAAGGATATAAGTGTTTCTAATTTTAGTATGCATAGTATTTATTATAAGGTGGCTTTTTATATTTGCTATATTTTATGTTTAATAATTGTGTATAAGCTTACTAAATTATTTAATATGATTTATAAAGAAAGTCCATTTAGAAAGGAAATTGAGAGATCATTAAAATTTATGGCAGTAATATTTATGATTTTATTTTTTATTGTTATTGTTAAATCAATCTTTATTCCAACATTATTATCCTTTGTAGTTGCGCTTTTATGTTTTTTGATTTCTTTAAGTTTTTATGTTTTAGCCGAAGTTATTAAGGTGGCTATTGAGTATAAAGATGAAGTTGACTTAACAGTGTAGGTGATATAGGTGATAATAGTTAATTTAGATGTAATGATGGCAAAAAGAAAAATTAGTTTAAATGAGTTGAGTGAAAAAACAGGGATTACGACTACTAATCTTTCAATACTAAAAAATAACAAGGCGAAAGCAATAAGATTTTCTACATTAGAAGTTATTTGTAAAGTACTTAATTGTCAACCTAGTGACATATTAGAATATAGAGGTGAAGATGATGGAAAATAATAAAATAAAGCGGGCAAATATTGTTGTTCCTTTAATAGCGGCACTATTAATAGTGATAGTGGGTAAGTTAAATATTAATTGGTACTTTGAAAGTTGTATGTTTCCATTTTTAATGGTTGTTATTTCAAGTACTATTTTAGTTATTCATAATAAAGATATAAATAAAAAAGCATATTATTGGTTGATACCAATAATGTTAATAATATTTAGTAATTTGATTTTATCAATATTTGGTGGAAGAATTGATGGAAGTAATGAATTATTAAATATTGTTTTGTTACCAATTATTATTTCAATGTATTTATTTTCATTAATAAATAATAATTATAAAATTTCATTAAAAAATGCATTATTAATGTTTAAATTATTTCCTACGGGTTTATTTGAAAACTTAAAATATTTAAAAATAAATGAAAATGAGAAGAAAAATAAAAAAGTATTTAGTTTTTTATTAGGAATTTTGATAGGAACTTTTTTTGCAGTAATAATATTAAAATTATTAACTAGTGCAGATGATTATTTTAATATCTTTTTATCAAAATTAGTAGTCAATATAGATTTTAATTTTAATATTTGGATTATTATTAAATTTATTGTATTCTTTATAATATTATTTGTAATAGGTATTAATTTATTTAAAAATAAAGATTTAAGGATGAGAGAAGTAAAAATTAAAAATATAGATAAAACAATGATTATATCAATGTTATCAGTTATTAATTGTGTCTTTTTGTTATTTTTAGTATCAGAAATATCAAAACTATGTGGTAATTTTTTACATATTCCTGAGGGATACATTTATTCTAGTTATGCAAGAGAAGGATTTTTTCAATTATTATTTGTTACACTTATAAATTTTTCAATAATTGTTTATTTAATGTATAAAACAAAGTTAATAAAGGAAAATAGATGGGTTAGAATCTTAGTTATACTTTTAATTGTATTTCAGGTAGCTTTAATATTTAATTCTTATTATAGGATGTTTTTATATATTGGAAAGTTCGGTTTTACTGCTCTTCGATTACAAGTAATATTATTCTTATTGATGGAATTGGTATTATTTGGTATACTTATTAAAAAAGTAGTTGGTAATATAAAAAATGATGGTTTAATATTTATTGTAGTTATGATTGTTACATATATTATTAATTTATATTTATGTAATGACTTATTTATTAGATTTATTAGTTAGCAGCTGAAATTACTTTATGGTATGTTAGGAGATTTATATGGATTTATACTGTAGATACTTTTTATATTTTATAATTTATTCTTTTATTGGATGGTTATTGGAAGTTATATGTAAATTGGTAGAAGAAAAAAGATTTGTTTATAGAGGCTTTTTAATTGGACCCATTTGTCCTATTTATGGTTATGGGGTTCTAACTATTATATTATTAATTGGTAAACCGACATCGGACATTTTAGGAACATTTTTAAAAGCAATTTTGGTATGTTCAATTTTAGAATACTTTACTTCGTATTTCATGGAAAAATTATTTCATGCGAGATGGTGGGATTATAGCAAGAATAAATTTAATATTAATGGACGTATTTGTTTAGAGACGATGATTCCTTTTGGATTATTAGGCTGTTTTGTAGTTTATATACTACATCCGTTAGTTGTAGGATTGGTGGGTTGTTTAAGTGAAACAGTAATTATTGTTTTAGCAATTATTTTATTTGTATTATATATTGCAGATAATGTGGTTTCTTGTTATGTTTTAACTAAAATCAAATTTGAGATGAAAAAAATACGATATGATAGTACCGAAATAATTCGTAAAAAAGTATCAAAATGGATTGATTCTCATTCAATTTTATATAGACATATTAAGGAGGCTTTTCCTCAGTTTAAAGTATATAAAAGAAATAAAAGAAAAAAGAGATCCAAAAATAAGTAAAACAAATTGTATTAAAGATAAAATTGATGAATTGGTAAAAAAATAAAAAAATTGCTTGAAATAGTAATTTTTTTATTGTATAATTTTAGTTGTCAGTTGTGAAATGTTTGCGTAGCTCAGCTGGATAGAGCAATCGCCTTCTAAGCGATCGGTCAGGCGTTCGAGTCGCCTCGCGAACACCATTTTGATATGAAAAGCATCTTCGGATGCTTTTTTCATGTTTTTATATAATGTAAAATGTAACTTTACACATATTAGTTTACAGAATTAGCAATATTTGTCGAAAAAAAGTAAAAAAAAGCAGATTTTTATTGTACCAATAATTAATGTGTGATACCATATATTTAGAGGTTGCTGATTTGTGCCTTAGTTTGTATTTTTCTGTAGGCTTATAATATCATACACACGCGCATGGTATTTTGTGAGCAACCTCTATTACAAAGGAACTTTGTTCCTTTTTTTTGTTTATTTCGCCGAATAAATAATTATTTAGATAATAATTTTAATAGGAGGTGAGGGAATAAGAAAGTTATGAAAGTAGTATTACAAGATGGCAGTAAAGATTGTGGTATATGTGCTTTGTTATCTATTGTGAGATATTATGGGGGAGATGTATCAAAAGAATATTTAAGAGAGCTTACTAATACGACAAGAAATGGTGTTAGTGCCTATAACTTAATTGAAGGAGCTAAAAAAATTGGCTTTGATTCTCAAGGTGTTGCAGGAGACATGACAAAAATAGAAAAAAATAACTTACCTTGTCTAGCACACGTAGTTGTGAATAAAAATTATAAACATTTTGTAGCAATATATGAAATTAATTTTGAAAAAGGGCAAATTCTTATAATGGATCCGGCTAAGGGAAAAAGAATTTTGTCTTTAGCAGAATTTAGATTAATGTCTACAAATAATTATATTTTTTTGAAACCAGTTAAAAAGATTCCTTTTTTAGTTAATAAGAACATTGTAAAAAAAACAATAATAAATGAATTTCAAAGTAATAAGAAATTATATTTTATTTTAACAATTTTAATAATAATATATTTTATATTAAATATTATTGTAGCGTTTCATTTTAAATATCTTCTTAGCTTTGCAGTAGAATATAATGTCAGTAAAAATATTTTTATTATTTCTTTCGTAATCTTTTTTTGTTATATTTTTAGGGTAATAAGCCAATACTTAAGAGATATATTATTGTATAAAATTAGTAGTGTCTTTGATGAGAAAATTACTTTAAAAACGTTTAAACAGATTCTTTCACTTCCATATTTATATTATAAGAATCGTACTACTGGTGAAGTGATTACACGACTGAAAGATTTAGTTAATGTAAAAGGCTTTTTAATTAGATTATTTAATTTTATGGTAACGGATGTTATTTCAATAATTGTTTTTTCAATATTTTTATTTAGTATAAGCAAGAAAATCACTTTAATTACAATGCTTTTTATGGCTCTTCTTTGTATATTTATTTTAATTAGAAATAAAAAAAAGAAAAGAATTTATAGTTTGATAAAGAAAAGAGAGGAGAAAGTTAATTCATACTTAATAGAAGCACTTAGTAATGTTGATACAATAAAAGGTGGTCATATCGAAAAAAGGTTAGCTGATAAGTTTTTAATTTTATATAAAGATTTATTAGAAAAGGGTTATGAGTTTACTAAATTTAGTGAAGTTAATATTTTTTTTAAAGAGCATATAAAAGATATATTATTAATTATTGTATATGGTTTTGGTTGTTTTTTGGCAATTCGTGGAAAGAAGGATTTAGGGGATATATTACTATATCAAAGCTTTCTGATGTATTTTATGAATAGTATTATGCGGGGGATTGATTTAATTGAAGAATATGAGAACTTTAAACTTTCATTAAATAGAGTAGAAGATTTATATGTTCTGGAAAATGAAAAATTTATGGGTTCATACTATTATTATAATTATGTCCTTGATGGAGATATTTGTTTTAATAATTTGTCTTTTAAATATAATTATAAAAAAATATTGGACTCTGTTTGTTTAAACATTAAAAGAGGAGAAAAAGTATTGTTAACGGGAGAAAGTGGCAGTGGCAAAAGTACTTTGGTAAAGATATTAATGCGTTATTTAGAGATTCCGTATGGTGTTTGTTCAATAAGCGGTATAGATATTAATCATTATCATCTAGAAAATATTAGAAAAAATATTTCTTATGTTAGTAGTAATGATTTTTTGCTTACTGATACTTTGTATAACAATATTACATTAGAAAGAGATTGTTCGGAAGAAGAGTTTTATAATGTTTGTTCTATTACAAAAGTTGATGAGATTGTTGAAAAACGAAATGGCGATTATAACTTATTGGTTGAAGAAAATGGGTTTAACTTTAGTAATGGAGAAAGACAGCGAATTATTTTAGCGAGATATTTATTAAGAAATAGTAACATTTATATATTTGATGAGGCATTTGGACAGATTGATACGTTGAAAGAAAAAGATATTTTAAAAGATTTGTTTGAATATCTAAGAGATAAAACTATTATTGTGATAAGCCATAGACTTAATAATAAAAAATTATTTAATAGGATTTTAAAGCTAGTAGAGGGAAAAATTATTGAAGAAGAAATATGAAAAAGATGAAACTATAATAATTATTAGTTGGATATTTATATTTATAGTCATTGTAGTAGGTTGGATTCTTTTAAACAAGGAGATTTATGTTTATAAGAAATTTGCAGGTATTTTATATACCGATACAGCACTTGAAGTAACACTTAATAAGAGTGATACAAAATTAATACAAAGAAATTCGAAGATATTTGTTGAAAACAATTTGAAAAAGATCAATATTATTCGGGTTGAAAAAGATGTTTTGAAAAGAAATAATGTACAATACAATAAAGTTTTTTTAGATATTGGGAAAGGAAATGGTAAAACTGGCGATGTGGTTGAATTTAGTATGATTGAAAAACGAGTAAAAGTGGCGAATATTTTTAAAATTATATGGGATGGTGATAACAATAATAAAAGTAAATGATGAAAAATTAGAAAAAATATCTGGAGGTTCGGTAGAATGGCTGGGTATAGGTTTAGCTATTGCGGCAATTGTGATATTTTTATCAGGTGTCTTTGAGGGATACACAAATCCAGGGAGGTGTGATGCAAATTGATGGAGAAGGTAAAAGACGAGAAGTTAGAAAATTTATATGGTGGAACTTCTTTTACAGGAACACTAGTAAATGCAATTACGGATATTATTAAAATTTTGTATGAGGCTGGTCACTCTGTTGGTTCATCGGCAAGAAGAGTTAAAGAAGGGAATTTATGCACTTTAGAGTGAAAATCAGGCAAATAATTTTTGGAATTTTACTTATTGCTTTTAGTTTGCCTATAATTGACTTAATATTTAAATATGCCTTTTATGGTGGATTATTGGTTGGAAAAATGATACGATTCTTATAAAAACAACGAATTTAGTAAAAAAATAAGAAAAAATTGTTGAAAAACAAAGTTTCTTTTGATATAATTCTTTGTAGTTGAAGCGAAGGGAGGGATAAAGATGGCGACTAAAGTAACTGTTAGAGGTAACTTAGATCAGGCTCTAAGAAAGTTTAAGCAAAAAGTAGCAAGAGACGGTGTCCCTTCAGAATGGAAAAAAAGAGAAGCTTACGATAAACCAGGAGTAAGAAGAAGAGCTGCTAAAAAAGAAGGTATTAAGAATTCTCAAAAGAGAAATCGAGCTAATAATAGAGATTATTAATTTTAAAGTAAGACTCGTTCCTAAAATAGGAGCGAGTTTTTTTGTGTAAAGATGTTCAAAATATCTCCCCGCCACTTGACGTGGGGGGGGGGGGATGTTATTCTAAAATAGAATTGGAGGTAGAGAATAATGAATAAGAAAAAAGGAATAATAATAGGAATATTTGCACTAGTAATAACAATGGTAATAGGCTACGCACTATTTAGAAAAAATATTGAAATTAAAGGAACAGCTACAGCATCAGGAAATTTCGATATAGGTTATAATTGTGAAATTGATCCTAACGCTTCTACAGCAACTGGAAGTTGTGAGGTAAAAGATAGTACAATAAAAACAAAAAGCTCTTTAACGAAACCAACAGATGAGGCGGTATTTAACATTACGATAACTAACAATGGAACAATACCAGTAGTTTTAGCAACTGCCGACTCGTCTAATAATTATGATGTAGATAGACTAAACTATGGTGAATTAGTAGCTGGAGACTCTTCTTACTTAGATACAGACACCTTTTTAGCAGCATATTATGAATTAACTCCTAGTGGACTTGATAATGCTATTTATGGTGATTCTGCAGTTGAAACAGCCAAAATAACGTTATTACCAGGGGAGTCACTCTTGGTTTGGGTTCAACATATTTGGGTCGATTCAGCTCTACTTAATATGGAACAACCAAAACTACCTGAAGGTGGTGCAACTATGGAATATAATGTTACCTTAGGTTTTGAACAAACAAATAACTAAAAAATAAAATTATATAAAGAATTAAAATTCAAACTAAAACATTAGTTTGGATTTTTTTGTGTAAAGGCATAATAATAAAACTAGACTCTTTTTATTATATACTTTGCTAGATGATTGTATATATAAAATATTTGATTGTCTACACTTCCTTGTCGTTGTCCACTATACCCCTCTGTGGTGTCCACTTTAAGCTTAGCACTACATATGTAGTGTAAAGAGCCGACAATTTCTCCACCCACCACTTGACGTGGGGGGGGGGGATGTTATCATAAAAATGTAATAAAACTAAGAAAGGTATGATAAAAATGAATAAGAAAAAAGGAATAATAATTGGAATATTTGCACTAGTAGTAACAATGATAATAGGTTATGCTTATTTTTCTAAAAATATCGAAATTAA
>CAZTRE010000041.1:0-10044 GCA_964616405.1 uncultured Mycoplasma sp.
AAGAATTACCTGAATTAGAATATTATCATGATGGTGTAACAGATTTTTTAGTTGCAATTTATTAAACTGACAAAACTGATTGTTAAGAAGTCAGTTTTTATTTTTGTTTTTTTGATATCCTTTTTTATGAAGGGATGAATTATGGGAATAACATTTGAAATTTATTTAACTAAAAAATTTATATCTAAAGAAGAATGGTTAAAATTAATAACGATAATATCAAATTATAATGGTACTTTAAGAAATTGGAAGTTAATTGTTATAAATGATAAAAATCAAATAAGATATTTTGTCAAAACAAGATGTAATTTGCCAGCTACAATAAATAATTTAAATGCATTCTTATTGAAACCAACTAAAGGAATAAAAGCACCTAAACAAAGCTATACTTTATTTTCTTTACCTAAATTTGGTAGTAGTATTATAGATTTAATAAACTATAATGGCGTTAGAAATAGAGGAATTCTTAGATATTTGGAAATGAACTTTATAAAACTTTATGATGATAAGATAAAATCAATAGTAAAATATTATTTGTATAAAAATGGAGTAATTAAAAAGTATAATTGTTTATTCACTATTCCAGAAAATGTATTATCAGTAGACTTTGAAGGAAATAAAGGATATTTTTATAAAAGCCCGCCTAAGTATTTAGAAATAAGTAAAATAATGCACTTATTAAATACTGGTTATAATAATAGTCTATTATTGGTGGATACCTTCCCATATTTACAAGGGAATTTCTTTTTAAATCAGAATAGTTTTAGTTTTGATAAGCATTCTATAATAATGGGAGCTTCAGGATGTGGAAAATCTAAATTTATAAGTTTATTTATTAATAATATTAATAAAAGTAGAAATCTTAAACAAAAATATAAAGTTGTTTTAATTGACCCTCACGCTTCCCTTGAAAACGATATAGGGGGTATTGGAAGGGTAATTGATTTTTCCAATAATTTAGATAGTATTGATCTATTTATTAATAATAGTGATGACGTTGTAGCATCTACAGAATTATTATTAGACTTGTTTAAATCTTTAATTGCTGATCAATTTAATTCAAAATTAGAAAGAGTTTTAAGACATTCTATACATTTGTTGTTAACTGGGGAAGCATTTAATTTTAGAAATCTAAGAAAACTTATTTTAGATTTAGAATATAGAAATGATTTAATAAAAAATTTAAAATATGATGTACCTGTTAGTGTAATTGACTTTTTCTTGTCAGATTTTAATGATTTAAAAACTAAGTCTTATGGTGAGACTATATCACCAATTATAGGTTTTATAGATGAAATGGAAATGATACCGGTGTTTAATACAGAACAAAGTAGTGGTAATTTGAAAGACACTATACATGATAAATTCTTAACAATATTCTCACTAGATAGAACGAAGCTTGGTGATAAGGTTACTAAAACTATATCAGGATTAATAATGCAACAATTACTAACAATTATTCAAAGACGAGAGATAGATGAACATATTATATTTATAATTGATGAAGTAGCAGTTGTTGAAAATCCAATTTTATCTAGATATTTATCAGAAGCAAGAAAATATAATTTATCTTTAATACTTGCAGGGCAATTCTTTAGCCAAATATCGGATGAATTAAAGAACTCGATATTTGCCAATGTAGTAAATTACTTTATATTTAGGGTATCAAAGTTGGATGCTAATATTTTGGTTGATAATTTTAATATGAAAATACCTTTAGATGATTCTAGAGATAGAAAAATCAAGTTATTAACGGAGCTTAATAATAGGGAGTGTATTGTGAGAGTTGATTCGCAAGGTGTATTACTGCCGGCTTTTAAAGGAATTACATTAAATTACAAGAGTATTCCTAGAATTAAAAATAGTGTAAGTAGAAAAGCAAGTATGGGTAATAATCAGGTAACAAAAAAATCAAAAACTAGTTTTAGCTTAAGTAGTAATGTTAGTTTAAAAGATATTTTGATATCTAATTCGACTGGTAAGAAAGGTAGGTCTCAATAATGAATGATGCAAGAGCATTAGAAATTGTTAATAAAATATTTAAAGGTGTATTTGATAAAGATAATAATTATTCTTTAGATGAGTTATTAGAAAAATTTGCGTTTGATATTAAATTACCAAAACAAGTATATGATTCAACTACACATGAAATAACTTGGGCTGATTCTATTAATAGTAATAGATTTATAACGAATACAAACATGGAAAAGAGAGATAAGACAGTAGGTTGGATGCTTCCTAGAAAAGAAGTAAATAATTTGCAGGAATTAGTTGATATTTGGAATACGATTAATTTTACAACAACAGAAAGAATTTATGATTCTGAAAATATAGCTAAAAGTGATACTATTTATAGATGTGAAAATATTTATAGAAGTACGAATTGCAGTGATTCTAAAAATATAGTTTATTGTGATTCTTGTGAAAGTAGTGAGTTTTTAATTGCCTCACAAAGATCTACTACTTGTAATTTCTGTATAAGATGCGATGATTCAAAAGATTGTAGTAATAGTTATAATGTTATTTGTTCTAATAAAATAAGTAATTCTTTATTTATTCAGGATTGTTTTGATTTATATGAATGTATGTTTTGTTCTCATATTGTATCAAAAAGATTTTGTATAGCAAATATGCAGTTTGAGGAACAGGAATATTATGAAATTAAGAGATTAATAATTGAGTGGATAATGAATTCTTAACTATAGTTTTGATTAAATTTTGAATTAGATAATAAATAAATAAATTTAATTTATATAATAATGTATAAAAAACGTTCAAAATTAATTGAACGTTTTTTGCTTGATTATTTGTGTTTTAAGTTATTCATTTATATATTTTATTTCTTTATCAGGTTTAAGCGATATTTGGATTGTTTTTTGACTTTCCTCGTTTAATTGTCTATAAGTAACATGGCAATTATCAAATAGTAATTTTGAGGCAATGTTTCCTTCTGTTCCAGCATATTTATCGGATAAGTAAATAACTTCGGAAATACCTGATTGAATGATTATTTTTGCGCATTCATTACAAGGGAATAAGTCAACATAAATTCTAGATCCAACTAATTCACGGCGACTGCCGACATAATTCAAGACGGCATTTAGTTCTGCATGACAGACATAAGGATACTTTGTTTCATTTTGACTATTACCTTCACGATTCCAAGGAAAATTATCATCGTCAAATTTATTAGGGGTTCCATTGTATCCGATTGATAGGATTCTGTTTTCATTACTTACTATACAGGCTCCGACTTGAGTAGATGGATCTTTACTTCGTCCCGCGGCTAACTTAGCGACACCCATAAAAAATTCATCCCATTTTAATACATTTTCTCTTTTTTTACCTAAAATTTCTTTTTTTAACTCCATTGAAATACCTCCATATTTATTTTAACATAATTGTTGTTAAATTGTTGGAATTATTTTTAGAATATGATAGTATATATAATGTCATTATATAAAGGAGATTAATATGAATGCAGAAATTATAAGAGGTTTTACAGATGCAATTATATTAAATGTATTGTTAGATGGTGATTCGTATGGGTATCAAATTTCTAAATGCATAATTGAGAGAACTAATAATGCGATGGATATAAAAAATGCGACAATTTATTTAGCTTTTAAGAGAATGGAAAAAGAGGGCTTAATCACTTCTTATTGGAATGATAATCCTGATGTTGCACGAAGAAAATATTATTCTATTACAGATAATGGTAGAAAGTATTTAGAGGAAAAGAAAAAAGAATGGCAAAGTAATAAAGGTATTTTAGATAAGCTATTGTTAGGAGATAAATAATTATGAAGGAAAAGTTTAGAAAGTATTTAGATAAAAAGTTTAAAAGATTTGGTAATGATCCGGAAATTTTGGAATTAAAAGATGAAATTGTTAGTGACTTATTGGAGAAGAGTGAAGATTTGAAAGGTGTTACTGATGATGAAAAAGAAAATTATGATATGTGTATTAATAGTTTGGGTGATTTGTATGCATTGATTAAAGAAATGAAAAAGGAGAATAATAAGCTATCAAAAAAAATTGACTTACCTAAATATAAATTAGGTGAAGAGCTTATGAATGCAATATCTCATGGTATTGGTGGTCTTTTATCAATAGCGGCATTGGTTTTGTGTATTATAAAAGCAGATACGGGCTTGGAATTAATGTCAGCTTTATTTTATGGAATTTCATCGATTATACTATATTTAATGTCTTGTTTATATCATTCATTTGCTCCTAATAATGCAAAAAGAGTGTTTAGAATAATTGACCATTGTTCAATTTATTTATTAATTGCTGGTACATATACACCATTTTGTTTATGTGTATTACCACTTAATATTGGTTGGTGGATATTTGGATTTGTATGGCTTGTAGCGGTTATTGGAATAGTCTTAAATGCAATTGATATGAAGAAATTTAAAGTAATATCAATGATTTTGTATTTGATAATGGGATGGTGTATTGTCTTTACAATTAAACCACTTTGGCAGGCAATGAATCATTTTGGTATATTATTACTATTCCTTGGCGGAATTATTTACACACTTGGAGCTATTTTTTATGGAGTAGGGAAAAGAAAGAAATATATGCATTCGGTGTTTCATATGTTTTGTGTAATTGCTGGTGTCTGTTTTTTCTTTGCTATTTATTTTTATGCATTATAGTACCTTTTATAGGTACTTTTTCTATGATATAATTTTTTGTAAGGTACAATAAGGAGTGAGAGTGTGTGAAACATATTTTTATTGTTAATCCGACAGCAGGCGGAGGTAAAGGAAAAATTGTTGGAGAAAAAATTGAAAGTGTTGCTGCAGAGATGGGACTTGATTATGATATACATTATACTTCTAGGGGACATGAAGCGACAGAGATAGCTAAGAAATATCGCCACGAAAAGGGAATAATTTATAGTGTAGGTGGAGATGGTACGTTATTTGAAGTGTTAAATGGAATGATACATAGTAAAAATATGTTGTCAGTTATTCCGGCTGGTAGTGGTAATGACTTTTATAGAAATTTTAAGGATGTTGAAGATTTTAGTTTTCCAGTAGATGTGGGAAAGATAAATGATCTATATTTTATAAATAGTTGTTCTGTGGGAATTGATGCGGAGATTGGGCATAATGCAGATTTAATGAAGGAAAAACATATTCCTCGTAAGCAGATATACAATGCTAGTATTTTGTATACATATGTTAAATATAAGTTTAAAGAGATAGAGTTTGTTTTAAATGGTGGTAAAAAATTTGGTGAGTATACTATTGTAACGATTATGAACGGAAAATGTTATGGTGGTGGTTGGACTATGGCACCTCGCGCGGACATAAGTGATGGCCTTTTTGATATATATTTTGTAGATAAAGTAAATAAGAGAAATATGCCAGGACTTTTACTGAAAATTATGAAAGGCACACATGAAGAAAGTCCTCATATTCATCATCGTTTGGCTGATAAAATTAAATTTAAATCAGTGGAAAAAGTTATTGTTGTGGCTGATGGAGAAACGTTATATGGTAATGAATTTGATGTTTCATTAATTAAGCATGGTGTTACAATTTATAATGATAGAGATTTTGTAGAAAGAGTTTTAAAGTAGATTAATTTAAGTAGTTGACAAACCGACGGAGTGTGTTATAATGATATTGTTAGTATATAGTATATGTGACCTATAATGATGTTTTGTATCGATTGAATGAATACTATAGCGATAGTAACTATTGTAATATTATAGTGACTAATTATACCTGTTAGCAATAATGATTATATTTAGCTGGTGTGTATTACTAATGGTTGGTCTGAATTTATTTTATTACTAAAGTTTGGTGGTTGTTGATTACTATAGTGACTAGTGTTAGCTGCTATATAACTGATGACAAAATAATGATTATATTTTAGCTGTTGGACCTAATGGGTGTTAATGACTATATGTAACTGTTAAAAAGCTTGATTTTAGAATAAATGCAAATCAGGGAAATATTGTTAATAGTTGAAAAATGTTGATATTGTTTGATTATTTGGAAATGTAATATCTTATCGACTATGTACTAGAGGTTACAGTAGAGATGGAAAAACTTTACTTTGATAAGTGGCTGATCACCAATGACATTTGATTGGCCCCCTGGAAACCAGGAGGTTTTAAAATTTATCAGATTTTAAAACATTGACAAAAGAATGGTAAAAGTTAAATATTCTTTTTGAGATAATTGGGTCATTACAATTATCTTTTTTTATTGTTTATTTTGAATTCTAAAAGTGTAATAGTTAATTATGTAAACTAAATTGATTATTATACTTTTTTGTATGAAATAAAAAAAGTTGGATACACTAAAAAAAGAGATGTTATTAGTAACACCTCTTAAAGAAAAGACATTCAAAAGATTTATACAACACCTGGCATTATATTATTAATATTGATGGTAATGCAAAAATATTAATTAATTGTAACTTCAGCATTGATATAAAAAGCTAAATTTTGTCCCGAGTTTGATAGGGTATCATTTTACAATATTATCAGTATTATAATTTGATAATCTTACCTATAGAGTTTTCTTTCTCTTTACTTGGTTACAGCATCTCGGCCTTTGATAAGTTATTACTTTAAAGCATTCGCTCCCCAATTTTGCACGTACATTAACTATTTTCTCATTCTAGTTTTGGCTAAAAGAAGAAACCTTACTAATGAACGTCACCGAGATTACACTATAAATATAATATAAAATTGTAAATTTGTCAACGATGATTTTTGAAAATAAAGGTAATTCTTTTAAACTTGGTTGCTTTTGGATTTTGTTTACGATATAATTTATCTAGAATAGGGTCAAATGGTAGGATGTTTATGAGGAAAAGAATAAAGATTTTTGGAATATTATTAAGTGTATTATTTTTATGTAGCGGATGTGATATGGCTTATTCAGGAACTACTAGAGATATTAGGCATTCTGGTTTTAGTGTTTCTAATGCTGAATTTGAGTGCCCTAATTTATTTCCATCAAAAACTGGTTATGAAAAAATTAAATTTTTTTCTAATATATACGCAATTACGACAGATGGAAAATTTTATTCTTTATCGTTAGGTAAGAAATATCAAAATAATTTAAACTGTAAAGTTCCTGAGAATTTAGCAAACAAAGAAGTTGTGGCTATCATGGATAATAAGATTGTTAAGACTAGAGATGGTAGATTATATTATATTGTTTCATCTGATAATAGTCCGGCATTTACTGAAGTACCTACAAGTGATGCAGAGTATGCTGTTTATAAAATGCTATTTGAGGAAGCAGGGGCAATAAAAATTATGACAGTGGATACTAGTAATGGGTATTATTATGTGTTAAAAGAAGATGGTAATGTTTATAATATTGTTTTAGCTAAAAATGATAATGGCGTTAGTAAAGCAAGTAGTTCCATTGTTTATGGTAGAAGTGCTTATGGCGGAAATATAATTGATTTTAATTATATAGGTCAAGCGTCTGGTACTTTCGTAAGAACAGAAACACAGATATTTAGAATGATGGCGCAAAATGATGAAGAGTGTTCTAAATATGCTGATGTAGCATGTCAGTATAAAATGTTATTAGATGAAAATCTTAGTAAACATTATGAAAATATTTTAGGCTTTAGTGGTAATTTCTTAATTACTGATTATGGTAAACAATTTAGTGCAGCGGCATAAGATTAGGAGAATAATTTCTCCTTTTTTTATTTTGTAAAGGGATGAAATTAATTAGCAGACAATTGATTAGAATTTTGGTATAATATGTACAGATGGTTTAGAGGTGAAGAGATGTTATTAGCTAATGAGTGGGAGGATTATGAAATAATTGATGCTTCCAATGGATTAAAACTTGAAAGATGGAAAGATATATATTTATTAAGGCCGGATCCACAAATTGTTTGGAATAATGGTGATTTGTTAGAAAAATATCATTCAATGATTGATGCTGTTTACTATAGAAGTAATAAAGGCGGAGGTCATTGGGAAAATTTAAAAAATATACCTGGTAGTTGGAAATTAAAATATAAAGATTTAACTTTTAATATTAAACAGATGGGCTTTAAACATACGGGTTTGTTCCCCGAACAAGCAGTTAATTGGGATTTTATGATTAATAAAATTAAGAAGACTAATCGTCCAATTAAAGTCTTAAATTTATTTGCATATACCGGAGGAGCAAGTGTTGCGTGTTTAAGTGCAGGCGCTAGTGTTACACATGTTGATAGTTCAAGAGGAATGGTTGATTGGTGTAAAGAAAATGTTAAGAGTAGTGGAATGGAAGATTATCCAATTAGGTATTTAGTGGATGATGTTGTGAAATTTGTCCAACGTGAAATTCGTCGTGGGAATAAGTATGATGCGATTATAATGGATCCACCAAGTTATGGAAGAGGGGCTAATGGTGAGGTTTGGGATATTGAAAAGAACCTTAATTATCTAGTAGAAATTTGTTGTGAGATTTTAAGTGACGAACCATTATTCTTTTTAATTAATTCATATACAACAGGTCTTTCATCAACCGTACTTTCAAATATTTTGAGAATGACGGTTAATAAGAAACAGGACGGAAAAATTAGTTGTGGAGAAGTAGGTATTCCAATAAAAGAAAATAATTTGGTTTTACCATGCGGTATTTATGGAAGATGGGAAAGCAATGAATAAGTTAAATGTATTATATGAAGATAATCATATTATTGTAGTAGAAAAACCAGCTAATGTTTTATCTCAAGGGGATGAAACAAAAGATATATCTTTGCTTGATATGGTTCGAGAATATATTAAAGAAAAATATAACAAACCGGGTAATGTTTATATCGGTTTAGTTCATAGACTCGATAGACCAGTAGGTGGATTAATGGTTTTTGCGAGAACATCAAAAGCGGCAAGCAGACTTAGTAAGCAAGTTAGTGAAAGAAGTTTTTCTAAAAAGTATTTGGCTTGTGTGAAAGGAAAAATGGAAAAAGAAAGTGACACATTTATAGATTACTTGCTTAGGTTGAAAAATGGAAATACTATTGTTTCTAAAGAAGGAAAAAAAGCAGTTTTATCTTATAAAGTCCTTGAGTATAATAAAAAAATTGATGCTAGTATGGTAGAGGTTTCGTTAGAGACCGGAAGACATCATCAAATTAGAGTTCAATTTGCGAGTAGAGGTCATTATTTACTCGGTGATCAACGTTATGGCTGTCAAGATAGGACCCCGATTGCACTATATGCATACTGTCTAGAATTTGTCCACCCAGTGTCAAGAGAAAGAATGATATTTACTTTAAAACCAGCAGCAGTAGGATATTGGACAAGCTTTACAGTGTAAAGAATTTATCTGAAAAATAAAATGTTTGCATTTGCAAGCGTTTTTTGTTATCATTATATTAGAATTATAAGAATAAAGGGAGTCGATCATATGAAATTTGATTTAGAATGGTTAATGTCTGTTCCAGGTTTGTTAATTGTTGGAGGAACATTATTATTATTAATCGCTATTATTATTTTGATTGTTACATCAAGTAAATCTAAGAAAGAGAAGAAAAAAGCTGAGGAAGCTAATTCGACAGATGCAGTAGCAGTTGCGACTCCTAATCCAGTGATGGAAGCACCTATGGTAGCAGCACAAGAGCCGATTCCGGTTGCTGATCCAGCGTCAGTAGAAGTTGTTGCACCTGCACCGACTCCAGTAGTTGAACCTACACCAGTTGCTGTTTCACCAGCAGCAGTTGCACCAACTCCAGTGGTTGAAGTAGCGCCAGTTGTCGGTGATGCAACACCTGTTATTAATGAAGTATCAGCTGCACCTATGGTAGAAGAAATGCCTATTGCTCCTGAGGTTCCACCAGCAACACCAGTGGTTGAAGCTGTTCCTACTGCAGTTATACCAACTCCAGTGGTTGAAGCAACACCAACACCAGTTGCACCTGCCGTTGTTGATGCTCCAGTAGTTGAACCGGTACCAGTTGCTCCTGTTGTTGCTGATACCACAACAGTTCAAGCAGCACCTGCGGAGGCTCCTATTATATATGGAGGAGCTAGTCCAGTGGTACCTGCTGATA
>CAZTRE010000042.1:0-9374 GCA_964616405.1 uncultured Mycoplasma sp.
CAATTAGGGTTCAAATAATTTCTTTTTACTGTCTACTTTTTATTGACAAGTTCAATGATTTCTCGTATATTCTTTTTTTACTTAGCATAGATCAAGTGAAATATCTTGTAAGCATTTAATTGCTCCAACGCATTTTAGATCTAACGTAAAGAATTCATTAGTAGCTACAATTTGATCATTGTCATCTCTATATAAAATTCTGCAAGTACAACAACAATCATCAAGTGCTTCAATTCTGAAAATATTTGATTCAAAAGTGTTACCATTTATTGTATAAGGAAAGCTCCAAGTAGTTCCGGTACAACAATTAAATAAATTAATAGGTCTAGTGTTATAACAAATAGTTGTGCAAGTTGGTCCTAAAAAAGGTTTATCACAGCCTACAAAACATTCATTATCAAAATCTTGTTTTTGAAGTAATAATATTTTCTTTAAGATATCACGAATGCAGCCACAACTAGTTCTTTCTTCATCGCACATTTTAAAACCTCCTTTCTACAAATTGCAAATTTGCTCATCGCTCAAACATTTAACTGCACATATACAACTAATATCAACAGTTATATATTGTCCTGTTGAAGAGTAAGTTCCATTCTCATTATTTAAAATAAGTAAAGTACAACAATTATCATGAATATCTTGAATTCTAAAAGTAGAACTAGTTGCTATATTTCCATTATATGAATACTCACTACTGAATAAGTCTCCCTTACAATTATATAATGTTACAACTCTAGTATTGAAACACTTACCATTAATTGCTGGGCCTAAGTATGGCTTACTACAACAATCTTCAAGACAAACACGATCTACGGAATTCTTTTGCAACACATCAATAAATCTTAACAAATTTTTAATACAATGATTTTCTTTCAAAAGCTCCACCTCTCAATCTATTCCTAATATAAAGTATTCAAATACTTACTAAAATGTACACAAAATATCGAAAAAAGATTACAAAAAAAATTACAGTGTAAAAAAACAAGTAAAAATATGTAAAATACTTGCACTCTATTGAAAAAAAATATACAATAAATACATAAGGATATGGGTTCGGTAATGCGAATAACAATATTCTTAAAATACTATAGGAGGTGAAAGACATGGCAGGAACAATCCATGTTGATGAAGCAGCTCTAACAGATTTAAGAGATGCTTTAGCTACTGCTGGAGAAGAATACAAGAATAGTCTTGCAAGATTAACAGCATTAATTCAAGAAATCACAAGCGGAGACATCCAAGGAGATCCAGCTAATGATTTATTAGCAAAATATAACGCTAAAGAAGAAACATTCAAAAAATTAGCTGCAACAATTGATGAGGCTCAAGAATATATGGGTATTCAAACTCAAAAATTCGGAAGCATGATTAGCAACTTATCATCAGGTATGAAGTAGAATTTTAGAAAGGTAGGAATTTATTTATGAACATTACAATTAATCCAAATGCAGCTACAGATGATGCAGCTCAAATCGACAGCATCGTTGCAACTATGGAAGAAAATCTAGAAACTCTAAATGGAGCTATTACAAGAAATATTCCTAATGGAGTACAAACTTCTTGGTCTGAAACAGTTAGAGAAAACTGGAGTACATACTATAGTGCAGATATCCCAGCTGCAATGGCTGATATGAAATTAAGCGCAACAAACTTAAGAATGGCAGTAGACCAAGCTCTTAAATATAGTAGTGAACAATAATGAAAAATACATTGCTTTATGCAATGTATAGTAAGTAGAGAAGAGATGTTTTCTCTATTTACTATACATTAACATAATAAAAAAGGGTAAAGGTGAAATTTATATGGCATATGGAATTACAAGTTCAGGTCAATTAATTGACATTGGAACAATATCAAATGGTTGTAAACAAATAGAAACTGCCGCAGAGAAATTTGAAGAAAGTGCAAATAAGATATTAGCTGCCGCAGATATTTGTGATGCAAATGCTTTATCAATAGATAAGACTACTATGCAAAATCAATTAGAACTTGATGCAGAATATATTAAAAGTATGAAAACTGCAATATATGAATTTACCAAAGAAATAAGAAGTATTGCCACGGAAATATATGGAGCTCAGTCTAATGAACTTGAACAATACCAGGCCAATCAAAATAAATAATTATGGCTAGGAGGAATAAGAATGGGAAGATATGTATATGATGCAGGAAAGGTAGATAGCGCTATAGCCGAATTGAATGGTGCTCTATCTGCTTTAGCCGATATAACTGCAGGATTTCAAACGGGTATATCAACTATAAATAGTGCAAGGGGATCTCAATATATTGATATTCCCTTTAATGAGTTAAATGACCTTCAAGCCCAAGCAGAAGATGTAATTGAAACTGATATCAATACGATTAGACAAAAAAAAGAAGCGATAGAAGATTATAACAATGCAGGAATTGTTAAAAAAATATTTGCAAGTGCCGGAATGGCTTTGACAAAATTTGGTGAAGGAGTTTTCGAAGGCGGTGAATATTTACTAGATGGTCTTGTGTCTATTACCGGATTTGTAGGCGGAATCTTTAACAGCGATTTTAAAAATGCCTGTGCAGAGTTTGTAGCTAAAGATCATGTAGGGGACGCTTTTGATAAATCATATACTGATGGAATTCTAAGTTCAATTGATAGATATAGCTTTTTCTCTAAAGATAGTTTGGCAGCAAATGTATTCAAGGGATTCGGTACAGCCGCACCAATCATTGCTGTAAGTATGACAGGTGCTGGTGTCCTTCCACAAATGGCTATAGCAGGAGTAAGTGGACTTGGAAGAAAAACCGGAAGTGAAATTCAAAATGCCTTAGCTGAATCAGACAACCCAGATTTAAAAGCAGGTGATGTCTTTAATAAAGCCTTTGCCAAAGGAGTTCTTGAAGGAACCAAAGATGCTGCAATTGTTTGGGGTATGAATAAACTAGCTACCACTATCCAAACGAGAGCTAAAACGCCTAGAATAACAGATGGCACTGGAAAAGGGCAAGGCTTAACAACATCAGAAAAAATATTTACGAAGACTAATCAAATTGGTCAAAAGACGCATTTAAATAATGTGTTAGATAAAGCGGATGATGTCATGAGGGCAGCAGGTAAAAAAATGCCAGGTAGCAAGTTAGTGGGTTCTGCAAAAAGTAAGTTTATAACAAAGGCAACCGAGACGGTAACAAAGATCGGTTCTAGAAAAATTGTAGGATTCCCTGTAAGAGCAGCGGAAAAATTAATAAAAGTAGGCAAAACTGCAGTAACAAATCATCCAGGTACAGCATTTGCAGCACTTGGTGGAGCATATACAATAGGAGAAATTTCAGGAGCAGGTTCTTCATCACAATTCAGATTGGATAATGCTAGGATAAACATTAAAGATCCAATAGATTTACAAGTGCCAAAGGCAGATCCACAATATTTTCCTGATACAACTGGTACAGGTACCACAAATCCAAATCCAACACCTTCAGACACAACCATTCCAGTTACAAAGAAGCCAGTAACAACAGTTACAGTACCATCTGCTTCAAACACAACAACCCCAGATACCACAAATCCTGATACCACAAATCCAGGTAAAGCAGATTCTAAACCATCAACACCAGGAACTAATCCTACCCCGGAACCAACAACTCCGGGCACAAATGATCCTGGCAATACACCTAATCCAAATCCAACAAACCCGGGAACAACCATTCCAGGAAACAATCCTAATCCATCTGGACCATCAGGCGGAGGTGGTTGGACAAATGAAGGATACGTAGGCGAAGAAAATAACCCAGTTGATCCTAATGAAGGAACACATATCATAGAAAATGAAGGAGCTATTTCAGGATCCTTATCTGAAATAATCGGTGGAAATGAGTATGTTGAAGTTCCAACATCAGAACAGCCAATTACTAGGGTTGAAGCCACAGGTTCAAAGAAAAGTATAATTCCAGTTATTGCAGGACTAGGTGCAGCAACAGCCGCAGGAATTGGAACTAAAGCCTATTTAGACAAGAAAGACCAAGATGATGAAGAGGAAAACTTGGAAACAGAAACTTGGGATGGCGATGAACAAATGGATTTAAGCTATGATGAAGATAATGTAGAAATAAATGATCGAGATTATCTAGATCCAACAGATGAATATGCATATCAAGAGGAACCTATGGAAAGCTATGAAGCCGTAAATAGCAGTGACCTTGCAAGTATGCAGTAAAATAGAGGAGAAAATACAATATGGAAGAAAAATTTTTACCAATTGGGACGGTAGTATTACTTAAAGGTGGAAAAAAGGAAGTAATGATAACGAGTTATTGTATCTTCCCTAACAACACAGAATTAAAAGATGGAAAAGAAGTTAAACCACACAAGAAAATGTATGAATATGGCGGATGTATTTATCCAGAGGGAATTCTAGATAGTAATATGGTATGTGCATTTGATCATAACCAAATCGAAAAGATTTGCTATTTAGGATATAAAAGTGATTCACAAAGGGAACTATCAAGAATTCTAAATGGTGGATATGAGATTTATAAACAAAAATATGAAAATGAAGAAACAGAAGCAGAAGCTTAATTTGCTTCTGTTTTATTATAAATTAATCAAGCAAGAACTTGACGTTTTGACATTATTAAACTATAATGAAATATAGAATAGGGATTATAAGACTAGGGGTGATGTTAATGTTAGAAAGTATTACATTCAAAACAGAATTAAGTGAAATATTAACAGTAGAAGAAGTAACAATGCTTTTTGATAATGTCTCTGGAAAATATACAACAGCATTAGTCTCTATGTCATTATTTCCTTTATTTAATAAGATGCGAACAGCGATAATTAATAAAACTGCGGAAAGAAGAAATGAAGAACTTTCAAAATTACTATCTGAAATTTCTCAGCGAAAAAGTGAAGCTAAAGTAAACATATGGCAAGTTTTAGGTACTATGGGACAAAATAAAAAGAAACTTCAAGAAAAATTAGGCGATCAATTAGATCTAGAACAACAACTATATGAGGAAGAACAAATAATTAATGCTTATGAAAATAGTGTTAGGAGTTTGGAAATAAAAGAAAAGAAAATAATGAGTGGCCTATATTCACGAATTGATAGAGTAATTTCCACAGTTGATATTCAATCATTAAAAAAACAATTATCAAACTTAAAAGATAAAATAATGGATTTAAGCAAAAAACATGATGATTGTTTTGCAGAATATGAAGAAGATTTATCAAAATTAGTGGCTGGCGCAGTAATAACAGAACAATCTTTTCCAAAAAAGAAAGATGATAATAATCTTGATGATGAAGACGATGATGGACAAATGCATTATACAAGGGCTTCGATTTCAAAAGAATACTATCAATATGAACCAATCGAAGCTGATGACGATGATGAATTAATCTTCCAACTTCTATCTCAAGGTGATTATGGAAAAGAAGATGGAACTATAAATGGTTTATTAATTACATCAGAAGAACCAGAATATTAAAATATCTAAGCAAATGAATGCTTTTAAAAGAATATGGGAGGAAATAAAATGGACAAGTTTTTACCAATAGGAACAGTAGTATTATTAAAAGGAGGAAAAAAAGAAGTAATGATAACAAGTTACTGTATTTTTCCAAATAACACTGAACTAAAAGATGGAAAAGAAATTCCAGCTCAAAAGAAAATTTATGAATATGGTGGCTGTATTTATCCCGAGGGAATACTAGATAGTAATATGGTATGTGCATTCAATCATAATCAAATAGAAAAAATTACATATATGGGATATCAAACAGAACAACAAAAAGAACTATCAAGAGTCCTAAATGGTGGATTTGAAATTTACAAGCAAAAATATGAAAAAGAAGCTATAGAAACTGCCTAAGCTTTCTTTTTACGTAAAAGAAGAATAAAAATATATTTCTTCTTTTAATTTTTTTATATTTGGTTTATAATGATAATGTGATAAAATAAACGAACTCTAAGCAAAGAACAAAACGATAAATGCATTAATTAGGAGTAATAAGTCGGAACTTCACGATTATATTAAAGAAAGATTAGGTGATATTATGGCAATAACAAGTGAGAGCCAATTGATTGATATTGCGACAATAAATAATGGTTGTCAAATTATAAATGATGCAGCCCAGGATTATATAACTTGTGCTAAATATGTTAAACAAGCCGCAGAAACATGTAATGCTAATGCGTTAGAAGTAGAGAAAAAAACAATGCAACCTACATTAGAGGAACTAGCAACTGCAATAGAAACGATTCAAGCTAATATAGAATCATTTACTACACAGCTTAAAAGTGCGGCAACAGAAATTTATTCTCGACAACAAAGTGAATTGCAAGCATATAGAGAAGCCTCAAAGGGAAATTAGAAAGGAGTATATAATATGGCAAGATATACATATAATGCATCACTAGTAAGTCAAGCTTTGGAAGAGTTAACTCAAGCAAGCAAATCACTAGATAATACCAATATAGAAATTCAAAAAGGAATCAATATGATCAATGACGCACGTGGTGCTGAAAACATTGATTGTGATTTTACTTATATCACAAATTATCAATCCCAAGTACTCGAATGTATTGATGCAATGAACAAAGATATTTCTGATAAAGCACGAGAAATCGAAGAATATCAGGATGCTCCTTGGTATACAAAATTATTTGCAACACTCGGCTTAGGAGCTTTAAAACTAGTTGAAGGATTAGGATCATTTGTAGAGAATATCGGTGATAGTATTGTATCGATTGCCGGATTTTTTGGCGGAATATTTAGTAGTGAATTTCAAGATTGTTGTGCAGAATTTGTAAAGAAAGATCATGTAGGAGACTTCTTTTATGATCAATATGAAGAAGGCGGTCTACAAGGGGTTAATAAATATAGTATTATGTCTCATGAAAGTACCGCTGCCAATGTCTTAAAAGGAATAGGAAATGCTACTGGATATATTCTTGTAGGAGTGGCAACAGGTGGAATGGGCTTTGCAGGAACTGCAATAACTGCTGGAGTAGCTGGCCTTGGTGGTATTGGTAGTGGAACACAAAGCGGATTACAAGCTGGAATGACATTTAATCAAGCCTTTGGCCAAGGAGTTAAAGAAGGCGCCATAGCTGCCGGAACTACATTAATTTTAGATTCGGCCTTTAGAAAATTAAGTACCGTAGGAAGCAAAAACTTGTTAGCAAAAAGTGCGACAGTTACAGATGATTTAATTAAACAAGGGGTTAATTCTTTTGATGATTTAGCAAAAGTAGGAATTAATTCACTTGATGACCTAGCTAAAGCAGGAGTTAGAGGAGCTGATGACTTAGCTAGATTAGGAATTAATTCGGTCGATGACATGGCAAAATTAAACGTTAAGTCAATTAAGGATTTAGCAAAGGTGGGAGTTGGCTCAGCCGATGATTTAGTTAAAGTAGGAATAAACTCAGCTGATGACTTAGTTAAAGTAGGAGTTAATTCAGTCGATGATTTAGCAAAAGCAGGTATTAAATCAGTCGATGATTTAGCAAAAGTAGGAATAAACTCAGCCGATGACTTATCTAAATTAGGTGTCAAGTCAGCTAAAGATCTATCTAAAATGGGAATAAACTCAGCCGACGATTTAGTTAAAGTAGGAGTTAATTCGGCCGATGATCTATCTAAATTAGGTGTTAAATCAGCTAAAGATTTAACTAAAGTAGGAGTTAATTCAGCCGATGATTTGGCTAAATTAGGAATTAAGTCGACAGACGATTTAGCAAAAGTAGGACTTGAGTCAACTGACGAATTAGTAAACGCGGCTTCGAAGGGAAAAATAGCAACAAAATTGACCAATAACAAAATAGTTAATAGCGGTAAAGAAATAACATCGAAATTATCAAACAGCAAAGTAGCTAATAACGGCAAACAAATAGTAAATAAAGTTGGTACTAAAGTTGATAACGTAGTAACAAATTTTGGTACCCAAACTAAGGCTGGTCAAGCTATTGCCAACTTCTCTGCAAAGGCTGGTCCAAGAGCAACTGGTGCAATCGCTGCTGGCACAGGTCAACTAACATCAGGTGGAATAGCTAATCCAGTTAAAGATATGCAAATGAGAATTCAAAACAATACACCTGAATCAGTTGGTGTTAAACTATATAATGATACTCAATTACCTAATGATGTCGTAAGAGTTAATGAAAGTACAAGCATTGAACCTGTTGTAAAGAATCCTACATATACTGGTTCTTCAGCTAGTGCTTATCCAAATGGTAATTCGGGAACAACCAATAAAACTATTACAGCACCAAGCTTTGAAAGGCCAACAATTGATGGTGGGACTTCTAATTCAACCCCTAACCCAACACCGGGAGGTAGCACAACCAATCCAACACCAGGAGGAGGCACGACGAATCCAACGCCAGGTGGTTCAACACCTAATCCAACACCGGGCGGTGGAACTTCTAATCCAATAACAGGAGGCGGAACCTTACCAGGAGGCGGTTCAATTGGCAACGGAATACCAAATATTAATTCAGGTGGCGAAAATTATGACACAATTATAGGCTCTTCAGATATCGAAGATACATTAAGTAATGAAGTCATGAATGCTCTTGGAAATACATCCGGCTCATTAAAAGAACTTGCCGCCAATTCAACAAATATACCAACTTCGTCAACTCCATTGATTTCAGAAACAAACTTATCTCCAAAATCAGCTTCAGTTTTACCAATAGCTGCAGGACTTGGGGCAGCAGGATTAGCTGGAATTGGAACCAAGGCATATTTAGATAAGAGAGAAAACAACGATGAAGAAGAGGAAGATATGATTGAAACTGAAGAGTGGCAAGAAGATCCAGACTCAATGGATATAGATTATGAAGATTCATCTGAAGAAGAATATGCTGATTATCTAACACCAGCAGATGAATATGCATTCCAAGAAAACTAGGAGGTTAAAATATGAAAGAGAAATTTTTACCAATTGGATCAGTAGTATTATTAAAAGGTGGAAAAAAAGAAGTCATGATAACAAGTTATTGTATTTTCCCTAATAATACTGAAGTAAAAAATGGAGAAGAGGTTAAACCCCAAAAGAAAATGTATGAATATGGTGGTTGTATTTATCCCGAAGGAATCCTAGATAGTAACATGGTATGTGCATTTGATCATAATCAAATAGAAAAAATATGCCATATTGGATATGAGACTCCTTCCCAAAAAGAATTATCAAGAATCTTAAATGGCGGATATGAAATCTATAAACAAAAATATGAAAAAGAAGCATAAATAAAAATATTAATCCTATTTCTGGTACATACTAGAAATAGGATTTTTTACGCCAAAATTCAGGTGTAAAGAAGTGACAAACCCGCCACCCGCCACTTGACGTGGGGGGGGGGGATGTTACTATAAAAGTGTAATAAAAT
>CAZTRE010000043.1:0-9184 GCA_964616405.1 uncultured Mycoplasma sp.
CATCAACAAAACAATAAACTAAATAGTAAACCAAAAAGTAAACAATTTAGTACACAAATTAGTAAACTAAATAGTACACATTTTTTGCATAATATCTCTAGTTTACTATATTTTAGCACTTGACTGTATTTAGTCAATAAACTAAATTGTATTTTTTTAGTAGTCAAATAGTAAACTAAATCGTATTCAAATCGTACGCGAAAAGTGCACTAAATTGTATTTAAATAGTAAACTAGATTGTTTATATCTTCACTAAAGCATATAGAAATTTATTTCTACTTTATCATATTCTATCTCTTGATTTATTATAGTTAATAATTCAAATTTTCTTTTTTTACTATTTTTTCTATACTAATAATTTGTTATTAAAACCTCCTTAGTTTTTGTAATATTTCCATTTTGTTTATGATAATTTGAATTATTATAATCACAATCAATAAAATGAATTTTATAATTATGTTCTTTAACCCAATTTTCCAACACATTATGCTTAGAACCTTTATGTTCTATAACATTTGATAAAGCAAATTTTATTCCTTTACTATCTAGTAATGATAAATAGTTTAATAAATCTATTTCATCTTTCTCAGTCCATCCACCATTTTCATTATAACTAGCAGTACCTAGAAAATATGGTGGATCACAATATACTAAAGTATTATCTGCAGTTTCAATTGCAATTTCTCTAAAATCCGAATTAACAAACTCAATATTTTTAGTTTTTAATTTTGTAATGAAATTCTTTAGATTTTTTCTTAAAGAATTGTTAAAATCTCTTTTACCAACAGGCATATTAAATTCACCATTAGAATTAAATCTTATTTGATTATTAAATCCATAAATAACTAGTAGTAAAAATAAAAAATCCTTTTCTATAGAATCATTCTTATTCTTATTATAGTCATTTCTCAATTGCATATATTTATTTTTATTATAAGATCCCAATCCTTTATCACTAGTACAATTATATATTTCATAACCATTAAGTAATGAATTGCTTAATTCATATTTATCAATTAGTTTCTCAAGGGTATCTATAATATAGCCATCTTCGTACCTTTTAAACAAATTCATAACACGAATGATCTCCTTTTGTTTATCCACACAAACAATTCTCTTTGCATTAACATTGATTCCAACATTAGCTCCTCCTGAAAATAAATCAACAAATAAGTCTAAATTTTTAGGAAATATTGGTATTATTTGATTTAATATCTTATATTTTCCTCCGGTATAATTCAATGGTGATTTTACTTTATCTTCATATACCATAGCTTTTTTCTTTCTAGGTTTAGTAATTTTTCCAACTTTACAAACAAAAAGTCTTTCTTTATGATTTTCTATATGAGTTTTCCCTGTATTAAATTGTGCAAAATCTATCTCGTATTTTTTTACTTTCCCCTTTTTATTTAAAATTGTAATTATATCTTCATCACTAATCTTTGCCTGAGATCTTCCTGCACCTTTATTACCCATATTATTATAAGAGACAATAATATATTTAGCATTTATATTTTCTATTAAATCTTTAAATGCTAAAGGTGCAGAAACTGAGCAGTATTTACTCTTTATACCATTTCTTTCCATCTTCTTAGCCACACCAAAAACTTCATTTTTTTCCCACATAGCAACATTTTCCAATAAGTGATAAGCATCAGAGTACTGTCTTGAATTATATGGTGGATCAATATACACTACATCAGCTTTTATATTTCTAACCAATTCGTTGGAATCTTCATTAAAAATTTTATTATTTTTGTTATTGGCATTTGATTTTAAATCTAGCATACATAACTCTAATTGTCTATCCAAATCTCCATTTTTTCTATATGCGTCATAATGACCAACAGTATTAGCAATTTTATCCATAGCATACAATAAAGAAGTGATTAAAATTGCTCTTTCCCTAATATTTAATATTCCATTAATATATTTTTCTTCAATATCTTCCCTAATAAAACCTATCTTTTTACAATTTTCCTTACTAAAATATGTATTAGAAAAATTAATTGAAAAATAATTATCTTTTAGTTCTGATAAAGAATTATAACTATCTATATATTTTTGTATTTTTTTCTTATCTATTTTATCATTTCCAAACCATGCTAAATAGGAAAGATAATTAGACTTTAATAAATCATTAACATAAATCTTTGTCTTTGAATCATTAAAAGAATCTCCTACAATTCCTGTTCCTCCAAATAAATCTAAAAATGAAGAATATTCAATTTTTTCCTTTTCCATAACTTCTTTTATAAAGCTAATCATTCTTGATTTACTACCTATATATCTTCTATTGTTAATTGTAATACTCTTCATAGTACACCATCCTTATTTCCATTTTAGGCATCATATTATATTTATATTATAGCAAAAAAAAGATAGTCTAACAACTACCTTTAATCACTTTTCTAATATTTCTTTTTGATACCATATTGGATCTGGAATTGTTGATTTGTATGCACTGTCAAACCAATCATATATGTAATTATAATCCTTATTTTCATTTATAATCTTTTTTAGTATATCTATGCTAATTGGAATAATTTTTAATCCATTTATATACTCATCATTTCCTTTAGGATAATATCTATTTTTCATACTCCTAAAATCTAACACTATTCTCTCATCCAATTGGGGAGCTACAAGTATAGCATAATCTTTTTCATTTTTTGTTAATTTTATATTTTCACCCAAGTGCCTAGAAACAGGTTCCATTTCCATAACTCTTTGCCCTGTAGATTCAGATAATGTTGCTTCGATCAACAAATCATGTTTAGGATAAGAATTTTCTTCATACTTGTAAACAATATCTGCCATTCCACCACCTGCATGTGTTTTAGGAAGTAAATCAGCATCCAAACTTAAATTCATATAATTTAATATATTTCCTTTTTTACCGCTTATTCTATACCATACTATTCCAAGAATATATTCAAAAATAGTTGGAACATCCGCATTATCAGTAACATATTCACATACTTCAGAATCTACTCTATTTTTTATTAAATCTAATAACTTTAATAAATCAGTTCTCTTGAATTTTTCATCTATCAATTTATCAAATTGTTTGATTTTCTCATCTTCTAGATATGTATTAATATTACTAACAGTTAAATTAGTATTTAAATCTTTATTTATCTTGCTTACAACTTTTTCAATATTAATAGTATATTTATCAGAAATTCTTTCAATAGGTACAACTGAATGGAATAAAGTATAATAATCTTCATCAGAAAGTAACTCCTCATTTAACAAATCATCTATAATATCTTTAAAATAATACTTAGGTAGTAGATCTAGTTCTATTTTTTCTTCTTCAAATTTTATGATATCCGTTAATGAAAAATATCTCCTATTTAAGTCAAAATATTCTTTTAAATTAACTTTCCATTTTATTATATGTTCTCTTTCAAAAAACACTCTTTTAAAATCAACTATATTCTTAACCTCTGATATTTCTAATTGTCTGAATTTTTTATCAAATTCTTCGTCAAATGTTTTAGGTTTGTATCCCATAAATAAATATTCATTCCAATGAGATTTAGCATTACCAGAAATGTTTTTACAATATTCATGCAATTTATTATAAGATTCAATTCTTTCCTCAAATGAATTGTGTCTTAAATGAAAAACTAAATTAACTAATTCATTATAAACAGGTAAATATGCATGTTCATAACTTGCACTTTTTCTATTCATTCCTATCATTTCAAATATCTTTTCATTGACTGGATAATCTTTTCTAAATTCTTCAAATGCACGTAAATAATTATCCATGTCATATATTCTTGTTGTGATGATAGTATCTACATCTAATACCATTCTACTATTTTTTATAATTTCAACCATTTTTCTAACATCATACTTGTTTTTGCACAATGGCAACAAATATGTAAATTCATCATACGTTAAATAATCTAACTTTTCAAGCATGTATAGTAATGCTATAAAAGGTTTTATTTTTAAACCGTTTGTATTAATTTGTAATTTTAAAAATTGCAATAAATAATGATAACTATCATCATCAATATAAAATATATTATCTTTATTTCTTTCCTTGTCTAATAAATTTTCTATCTTAATTCCAACTTCAGTTAATTTTCTATCTTGCGTTAACACACCAATGTCAACTAATCCCGAAGTTTTCTCTCTTGCATCTTTATCTGGTCTATTTGCTTCTCCAATTAAAAATTGATTATCTTTCATAAAATAGTAATATTTTGATTGTATCTCATTATTATTTTTCCAATTAACACCAGGATTTTCATTCCAAAATTGTTTTAATAATTGTAATTGGCGTTCAATTTTGTAATTTAATTGGCTTACTCTAAAACTAGTAGTTCCAATCGACCAACTATAAGATTTAAATGCCATACTACCACCTCACAAAATATAATCAATATAATTATATCACGAAATTAACTATTTTTTTAATACAATTTCTTATTATTTAAATACTTTTTATAATTCTTTAGGGCAATTAGGTTTATAATTAACATCATTAAATCCGTAAACTTTTTTACAATCATTGCAAGTAATTCCAATAAAATCTGCACCATCTATTCTAAATCCATCACCTTTTATTACAGATATATTTTTGGAATGGCATTTAGGGCAAACAACTTCTTCTTTCATAACTTCATCTTGACTATAAGCATCCCTTATTATTTCATAATCATTTCTATTATACTTAGGATAAAATTCATCTTTATTAAATAATTTAATTCTCCCAAACATAAACTCTAATTTATCAATTTGTTTTTCTGTATGAAAATGGCCACAATACCACTTATTATAATCAATATTCTCTTCTATCTTATCTAAAAATATTTCCATAGATTTATCAACTTTAGATTGATCTAATCCTTTCATAAATACTTCCATCGGTTCATACTTTAAAGGACAAGTATGGGATAAAATAATATCAACATGTTTACCACTATATTTATGTAATATCTCTTTTTTTTCTGATTCCGATAATTGCTCATCTTTAAACCATCTATAACCATATGCTAATCTATAATCCTTATCTACTGAATAAGCTCCGCCTATAACAAGTAGCGATTTATCATCTATTGTATAAAGTTCTCCATTTTTAGCAAATATTAAATTAGGATATTCATCCTCAATAAACACCTTGCCTCCAAACATATCAACTTCTTTATAACTTAATATATTTTCAGGTCGTTCTTCATGATTACCTTGTATACAGAATAGTTTAATATTCATATCATTTAAATACTTTTTAAATTTATTATCCTCTTCATTTAACCAATAATTAATACCCGCATCACCTAATATAATTATCATGTTATTTTTGCTTTTTTCAATACAATTTAATTTATAAAAATCTCTATGTGTATCTCCTGTTATATAAATCATTTAAATCCACCCCTTACTATACTAATGCCTTATACTCTTTGTAAATAATCTTTTCATAGTCATCAAGCAAATTTACATCACCATTCGATATTTGTATTTTTTTTATCGTATCAATAGAAAATCCAAATTCTAATAAATCATCATATTTTTCATCTATATTTTTATTTTCTAAATTGTTAGATATTTCAATAATATCATAACTAGAATCAATGTTTTCAATATTTTTTTTACAATATAGTTTAAATATCGACACATAAAATCCTACATAAAATGGTATTCTATATTCAATTATATTAGAAATAAATCTAAATGCCTGATTGTATAATTTAAAATCATCAACTTTACCATCTGTTATATATTCATCAATCCAACTTTTTGAATTTTCAAAACTATTTTTTTCTAAGTTATACCTCTCTTCTATATATTTTTTTCTTCTTCTTAATATTTCTTTAACATTCCCACTGGAATGAATACTATAAAATTTCCCCCATAAAAACTCATTATTTTTGCTATATGGTGGTAAGTCGCCTTTTTCTTTTGATATTTTTATACCAGCATTAACTAACTCATCAAATATAAACTTCATAGAAACTACAACGTCCTTTTTTTCGTTTTTAAGTAAATTATTAATAATTTCATTTCTTGTATTAATTAGGTTATCAGTACTATTTTTCATAAAAAAATCATATAGTCTAATTTTATCATAATTAGATATTGATAAGGCAATATTCAAATCTAAATCGCTTAAATTATAACTATTTTGTATTGCTTCAACTAAATTCCTTTTGTCTAATTCATTAATACTTAAATAATTCTTATCTATTTTTTCTATGTCATATAAAGCTCTATCATTTCCATTTTTTCCATTTTCATAGTTTGAATTAGATATTTTTACACCACTATCAATACAATCTACTAATCTATCGTAAATATCATCTTTTACAGAAAAAATATTGCCTTTACTATGAACACCAAATCTTCCTGCTCTACCACTTAGATTTAATAAATCCAGCGAAGTCATTTTAACATTGCTTCCTACTACATCATTTGTTATTATTATATTTTTGGCAGAACTATTTACACCCTCAGCAAAAGCAGATGTTACAACTAATATTTTTAATTCACCATCATTAAACAATCTTACAACTTCACGCTTTATATATCTTGGCATAGGAGCAACATAAACACCTATTCCTTTCTTTAAGCCTTCTAAAATATACCACTTACTACCTTCAAATTCATAATTATCCTCTATATGCTTCATAAATTTTTTAAATCTATCACTTATATCTTCTTTTTTATAATTTGGTTTATATTTATTAACAAAATCTAAAGCATCCTTAGGATATCTAACATATACAATTGTTGAGTCTAATAATTCTTTTACAATAAATAATGATTTATCAACCCCACTCATAGTTTTCAAAAAACCAGTTGCAGTACTATTTATAGTTTTAAAATCACTGCTATCAGCTATTTTATACAACTTTTTACTGACATATTTATCTTTCCTATTGATTTTTTTTACATTATATTTATCAAAAAATCTATTCATTGAATCATCGGATATATAAGTAAATGGCGATAAGTATATTGTCTTACCTTGTTTTGAAGCGATAATATCCATTGTTCTTCTAAATTTGCTAGATCTTGAATTCAATGGGTCATCATAATCTATATTTTTATCTTCTTCCTCAATTTTATATGATTCATCCATAATATATAAATCAAAATCAATATCTTTAGATTCCAACAATAATAAATATTTTTCTGGAGTCAAAATCAAAATATTTTTATTTCCTAAAATTTTAGGATTAGTCGTAATATGATAATTAAAATTATGAATATGATTAAAGTTTAACAATTTTATATATATTTCTTCAGAAAGAGAATTTGTTGGTATTAAAAATAATATATTATTAAAATTATTTTCTTCTAATAAAATATAATCGAGAACCAATTTTGTTTTTCCAAATGTAGTTGGTGCTGAAATAAATAATTTATTTTCATTTTTGATTTCATTTAAAAGAGATAATTGACCTGAATTATAATATATTTTACCATCACTACTTTTATACATATTTTTTCTTATCGCTTCAGAATAACCAAATGTTTTGCCAAAATTTTCTATATAACTATAATAACCATATAATTCACCAATAGAAATTATTATTTCAATCAAATCTAAATTCTTAGTTTTAAATTCTTCATCATCTAATATTTCACATAACAAATCAATTAATGCCTCTTGATTGTCTTCCGAAGAATATAAATTAATTTGTCTAATTACATCAAATCTATTTAATCCCATTGTTCAACTTCCTTTTTTATATCCATTGATTTATTTTTTGTTGGTATAAAAACAATTTCAATATCATATTTATTAATCCCTGTGCTAAGTATATTACTATTAAATTGGTTAACTATTTTCAAAAAAAATTCTCTTCTTTCTTCAATGTTATAATTATTGTCATTATAAATTGCAAAAAAATCAAATCTAATTTTTATATTTAAATTATTTATTGCATCAATTGGTTCAATTTCCTGATTTAATATTAAATTATTTAATTCATTCAATATATTCATTATTAATTTACTATTGTTTTTATCAAAATAAATAGAATGATTTTTATTCATTATAAAAGATGTATATTGATTAATATAATCTTTTGTAATATGTCCAAGTTGACTATCTGTTCCAACTATATCGTCACAAAGGCTTGATGAAGCAGATGATATGCTAGATACAAATTTAGATTCACTAAATATTAAGACTAAATTATTATTTTCTATTTTACACGCTACTAAATCCACACCCTTAATGTTGGGAAGATTAAAGGAACTTCGCAAAGAATAAGTTGAAACAACCTCTTCTTGCTTCACAATATTTAAATAAAAATCATTAAATAACTCTCCATATATTCCAGATTTTTCAATATCGATTTGTGGATATAATCCTTTATTACTACGAATTTTTTTCCCTTCATACAATAAATTTATTGATAGTAGCTCATCAGTAGTCGCGTCGTTAATTTTTTTTATTGATTTCAAATGATCCTTATTTCTAATATAGAAAAGCAAATATTCTTGAAATACTTTTTTATAATTATTTAGTTCTATTTTATTTTCAACATCCAAAAAATACATTTTACAATTATTATAGTTACTTAATTTTCTTTCACCAACAAAAATCAAATTTTTACAATTTCTATTATAATAATCTCTTAATTTTAAAATAACTTCCATACATCACTACCTCTATAAGAACTACACTTTCATTTAACATAAAAGCAGTATCCATCTTAAAAAGATTAAATACTGCTATCTTATGTACTAATTATATCACATTTTTCGATATTCTTTTAGTTTTTCAAAGTAATTTGTATTTAAAATCTAATTTTAAGACTATTATTGCCTTCAAAACATAATTTTCAATAAACAATACTATAGTTTATTTTCATTCAAATACAGCCGTCTTAATACCCTTATAAATTTAATCCATGAGAGAGCTAAGTATCTCCTCCGGAGTTGATGTGATTAGATATTAAAATTGTATTTGGGGAATTATTAAAAGCCTTTAGCGCTCTTTCAATTCTAGGTTGCTTTGGAAGTGTTTCATCTTCTCCTCTGATTATTACCGTTGGAATACCTAATTCTTGTAATCTTTTATACATATATTGAGCAGCCCTTAAATTTAAGTCTTTTTCTAATAAGCCGTTACCTAATGCTCCTGGGTCATCTCCGCCATGGCTGGCACCTTTTAAACCCAGAAACTATATTTTTTATTAATTATAGGTTA
>CAZTRE010000044.1:0-8794 GCA_964616405.1 uncultured Mycoplasma sp.
GTCTCACATCATTGACAACTACACAAAATTTTTATTACACAAAAAAACTGATTATTGGTAAAACCAACAATCAGCTTTAAATTAATAAATTAATTGAATCTACGTTTTTTAATTGTATATCCTAAACCAGCACCAGCAACAAGGATAGCAGTAATAATTCCAGCTAATCCGATATCTGAAGTATCTGGGTTAGTAACTTCTTCATCTTCTTCACGTAATTGAACGACTTTTATAAATACAGTAGTATCATCATTCATTGGTTGAGTCATATCAAATTCAGTTTCGAAATCTTCATCTGCATAAAATCCACTAAATTTATATCCTATTTCTTCAAGTTCTTCATTAATAGCAGCGATTAATTCATCAACTTCTGCTTGGATTAAAGTAGTTCCCATAGGGATTTCAACAGTTTCTGTTTCTCCTTCAATTGAAACAGTGAAGTTAATAGGTACTGCATTATAAACGTTAACACCTTCAGCAACATTTATACTATCAAACCATACACTTCTAACACTATTAATTTTTTCAGCAAATGGTGTAGCAGAACTAAATGCAACATCTAAGTTTACTTTATCTGTTGAAGCAATAACAGTATTCTTACGTAGTAAAGTAAATTTACCATAAGTTACACCTGCTTCAACAAAAACTTCATATTGATAGGTATATACGCCACTTTCAGTAACGCTTACTTCAAAAGTAGGTAAAAATGATGCTGTGATTTTGAATGCATCACCAACTTTTTGAGTTGTAGCTCTGATTTCAGTTACGTAATTCCTGTCAACGTCATCTAAAGAAACACTTAAATCAAATAACTCACCATGGCTCATGCTATCTAAGTCTAATTCAACATTAACTTTTTCTTCAATACCATCACTAACTAGTTGAGTATTAGCCTTTGTATAAGGTCCATAAAACATTCCTGCTGCTTCATTATAATTACCTTTAAAATTAAGTACATTTTCATCAATTTCTTCTACTGTTCCATAAGTTCCAGATGCAGTATTCCAATCACTTGCTTCATATGCCTTTACAGGTAATACTCCCCAAGTAAATGTTAATGCTGCAACTAATACTCCTCCTATAATTTTTTGTTTCATGATAAACTCTCCTTTCTCATAGAATTCTCTATGTTTATACCCTAATCATACTAATCAATCACCACTTTGTCAATCAAAAAAAATTGACTTTTTTCTACATTTTTTCCAAAGCGCCACATTAAAGAAAAAATGAAGGATTTATCTATTTTTTACTCAAACTTTTTCCACTAAAAAACTAAATAAATTTTAACTTATTTAGTTTTTATATTGTTTAATTAGTTATTTGTTCAAAACCAAGAGTTATATCATAATTAATGGTTGCTCCACCCTCTGGTAAAGCGGGTTGTACTACCCCCACATTTTCTGAATCAATCCATCCATGATCAATAGTAATCCTCATTGATTTTCCTGGTTGAATTATAATCCTTGCTTTTTCAACTACAGAATCACTATAATAAGAACTTCCATCATCCAGATCAATAACATAAGTAGCACCCAATAGCGTTGTCCTATCTACATAGATAGAATCGCCTGAAACCCATTCACCCTGAGCAACTTTTTCCTCATCATAATTATTTGATGAGCCAATTGTCTTTAATACAGCCGGTATTGTGCCTCTGTTTGTTATTGTAATAATATGCTCTACAGCATCAATTGGCTTCTTTAATGTACTTGTTGTTGTTATTTTGTTATTTACTATTTCACAAGTACCAAGATCAGTTGGATTTCCATTACCATCCCTAACTTCAACACATTCATATTCTAAATCAAAATTACCTGAGGCTGTTGCCGTTCCTTTTATTTCAATACTTTTACCAAACAAGGCATATTCTACTACCATTGTTATTATTAGGGCAAATGCACCTATTATTATTCCTTTTTTCTTATTCATTTTTATCCTACCTTTCTCATATTATTACATTTTTATAGTAACATCCCCCCCCCCCCCCACGTCAAGTGGCGGGGTAGAGGAATTGTCAGCTTTTTACACTAAATTTATTTTATCAAACCATAAAAAAACGTACTAAAATAAGTACGTTATGAATTCTTAACATTATTTTGCAATAACTTCACAAATTAAAGTTGATATCTCTGTTGGATTTTCTATCGGTAACCCTGCAATAATTCTAGCTTCACTATACAAAATCTTAGCATATTTATCAAAACTTTCTCTATCACTTTCATAAAGATTTTGTAATTTTTCAACTATTGGATGTTTTTCATTAATTTCTAATACAAGTTTTGCCTTGATCCCTGTTTGATTAGGCATTGCATCAAACACCTTTTGCATCTCAATTGACACATCACCTTTGCTTGTTAAACAAACTGGATGTTTTCCTAATTTATTACTAAACTTAACTTCTTCAATATCTTCAAACAATTTAGCCATATCATTAAGTAGATCTTTATTTTCTTTATTTACTTTCTTTGTGGCCTTTTTCTCTTCATCACTATCTAAATCTAAGTCACCATTTTCAACATTTATAAATTTCTTACCTTCATATTCTGAAATAGCAGTTATTGTAAATTCATCCACATAATCAGTTAAATATAAAATATCAAAATCTTTATCCTTAACAACTTCAACTTGTGGCATGGCATCAACCTTTTCAATTGAAGAACCAGCAGCATAATAAATCTTATCTTGTCCATCCTTCATTTTTTCAACATATTCTTTTAAAGTAATAAGTTTTTCTCTCTTAGCTGAGTAAAACATTACTAAGTCTTTTAATTTATCTTTATCAGCTCCAAAATTATTATAAACTCCATACTTTAATTGAACTCCAAAAGTTTTAAAAAACTCTTCATATTCCCCTCGATTATCTTTTAACATAGTTTCTAATTCTTTACGAATTTTGCTTTCAATATTCTTAGCAATTAGTTTCAAACTATGAGATTCTTGTAATACCTCTCTAGAAATATTAAGTGAAATATCCTCAGTATCCACAACACCTTTTACAAAACTAAAGTAATCAGGAAGTAATTCTTCACACTTTTCCATAATTAATACTCCATTAGAATAAAGGCTCAATCCCTTCTTATATTCTTGAGAGTAATAATCATATGGTGCATGACTTGGAATAAACAAAAGTGCCTTATAAGAACACATTCCCTCAACTGAAGAACTAATTACTTTTAATGGCTTATCATAATCACTAAACTTATCCATATAGAAATTATCATATTCATCATCACTAACATCAGCCTTATTCTTCTTCCATAGAGGAACCATACTATTAAGCGTTTCTTCTACTTTTTTATCCTTATATTTTTTCTTTTCTTCATCCACCAATTCATGATGTGTAACCTTCATATTTATAGGGAAACTAATATAATCAGAATATTTTTTTACTAGTTGTTTTAGCTCATATTCATCTAAATATTTACTATAATCTTCTTCATCGCTATCTTCTTTAATATGTAAAACTATTTCTGTACCATTATTTTTCTTTTTAGAATCACTTATTGTATAACCATCAACACCTTTGCTTTCCCAAACATAGGCTTTATCATCATCAATTGATTTACTAGTAACACTAATATGATCAGCTACCATAAATGCTGAATAAAATCCAACACCAAATTGACCAATAATATTTACTTTTTCTTCACCGCTCATATTTTCTTTAAATGAAAGTGAACCGCTCTTAGCGATAGTACCTAAATTATTCTCTAATTCTTCTTTAGTCATACCACAACCATTATCCTTAATAGTAATAGTACGAGCATCTTTATCAAACTCTAAGTTAATTACTAATTTTTCCTTATCAACCTTAACGTTTTCATCAGTTAAACTACGATAATAAAGTTTATCTAGTGCATCACTTGCATTAGAAATTAACTCTCTTAAAAATATATCTTTATTGGTATATATAGAATTAATCATTAAATCTAATAATCTTTTTGATTCAGATTTAAATTCATGTTTTTCCATTCTTTCATCTCCTAACATTGTTTACATTTAATATATAACACTTATTTTAGCAGTTGTCAATAAAGAGTGCTAATTTTTTATACTTTGTAACATTTTATCATTCCATAAAAGAAAAAAGACTATTTTTCAGTCCTTTTTCACTAAAACAACTAATTTTATTTAGACATTTCAACAATATTATACCAAGTAACTGGTCCAACGGCACCATCTGGATTGATATCTTTTAATTTCTGAATAGCCTTAACTGATTGCTCTGTCAAAGAATCAAAGATTCCGTTTACAACTACTCCTGGGATATTTCTATTTTTTTTACAAATTAAATACAAGAATCTCTGTAAATTAGCAATTTCATCGCCTTGCATTCCCTTCGATAAAATTTTACCCGGATAGAATTCATTTATAACCATATAATATTCACTTGGCACATTTCTTATTGTCTGTCGATAAACCTCTCTTAATACCTTCCATGTCCTAGCATCAACTATTCCAGTGACTGGTAATCCATATTTCTTCTGAAACGCCTCCACAACTTGTTTCGTATTTTCATTAAATAAATTGCCCTTCAAATCTAAAAATGGAATAGAAGCATCAAAATATGAAATAGTATTCAACAAGTAATTTAGTGTTCTAATATATGATTCATTATCTCCAAGTTGTAAAACCTTTTTAAATAACAAACTAGCCTCATCAACTGAAATACCTTCTGAATATAAATCGCTTATTTTTTTAACTGCATTATAAACATATTTTATTTTATACCAAGCAGCCTTATCTACTTTTCCATTAACCGGTAAATTGAAAATCTCTTGAAATTTTCTCACTGCTCGTTCTGTTTCAACAGTAAAATACTGATTATCTTCAATAATAACTGGTATTGCCGGATAATTTTGACCTATTCTATTAAGTTGAATTTTAATAGTCCTAACATAGTCTCCTGCAGAACCAAGCTCAACTGGAAATCCCGGATAAGATTTAATATTTTCCTCTACTGGGGCATTAAAAATAATATTAACATCGCCATAATAATATCGTAATATTTCTAAAGGTCCCATTCCCTGTTTTGCAAGATTTACACTTCCCCACTGACTAAGACCATCACAAGTAGTAATCTTTCCATCACAATACATAGCAAAAAGAGGTTGAACTTGATCATCTTTCACCAAATAGTTATTGAAAAATTCATCAACAACTTGTGAAATCGTTTCAAAAAATTGCCCATTCTCTTTAAAAGTCTGATCGTAAACAGGACTACTGGTAATATCAAAGTCATATCCTTTTGAAGGATACCATTCATTATAGACTCTATTTAATGCAAATGAAATCTGAGCCAATACATTAGCCTTAATCGCATCAAGTGGCCAGTTTGGATATATTTCTCCTGATGAAACGTTTTTTATGTATTCTATGAAAGGTACTGTTATATTCCTTGCCGGCTCATCCGGAGCTCCTAAATGTACAACAATATCAGTAGGAATAGTTGGTGTTCTAATTAGCATTAAAATCTACTCCTTCAATATTAATATTTGGTAACATTTTTACATATTGAATAACGTTCGCTCCACCAATTATTCCAATAGAATAAGATTTTATTGTTTCATACTCTCGATGAAAAGCAGTTAACTCATAAACTGTGTAGCCAGGTGCCACCTCAGGTGTTTGTGATGTTACAGTTACTGGTGCTGGCAAAAGAATATTATCAATTATCCCACTAGAATCTGTTACTCCTTGGAAGAACACAACTTTATATTCTTCAATATCTTTTGTAATCACAATTTGTGCTCCTGAAATAGGTATTGCCCCGTATGCGGTAAATACCTGTACCTTCAAATACCCATAATCAGGATTTTGTTTAATAAAATCAGCATACAAATCAGTATTTTTAAATTCTTCATACCCAATAATTGTCATTATTACACCTCCCTAATTTTTAATACTTGTCCAATACTCAAATTGTTATTTTTTAATTGATTAAGTTCTATTAAATAATCAACACTTACTCCATACTTTTTTGCTATATTATACAAGTTATCACCCCTTTTAACAGTATATGTTTCCCATTGAGGTTCTTGATAACCACTGCCATAACATGAGGAGCCAAGTGGAATATTGAAATTATTTTCATTAACTACAACTTTCAATACCTGTCCAATACTCAAACTGGTATTATTTAAGTTATTGATTTTCATTAACTCATCTACACTCATCCCATATTCCTTTGCTATTTTATATAAATTGTCCCCACTTTGTACAATATATGTACTATACAAAGAATCATCAGCATCACTTTCCATTAGTGGAATCCTTAATTGCTGTCCTATCATCAAATTATTAGAAGTTAAATTATTACTTTTAATAATATCATCAACTGAAACATTATACTTTTGAGATATTTTATATAAATTATCACCAACTTTTACCGTATAAATAACAAAACTATCATTTGACTGATTACCATTAATTGGTATTCTTAATTGCTGACCCACAGTTAATGTTGTACTTTGCAGATTATTAATTCGCATTAACTCGCTTACACTAACTCCGTACTTTGTAGCTATACTATATAAAGTATCTCCATTTTTAACTACATATAAAGATGTTGTTTCTACAGTAGGGATCCTAAGCACTTGTCCAATAATAATAGAATTATCAACTAAATTATTTTCTAATTTTATCTCTTCCACAGTAACTCCAAACTGTTTACTAATGCCATACAAAGTATCTCCCCTTTGAACTACATACGTTTGCATATTTCACCTCATAAAATTATATACATTTGAAAATAAGATAATGCATACAAATTAGTCAAATCACTCATATACGAACAACAAAAAAGTTGAATTTATAATAAATCCAACTTTTTTACTTTCTAATTATAATATTTAAATAAAACAAGGATAAATAAGTTAAGCTTTATTTTTAATTTTAGCCCCATCTCCACTACCATAAGACTCAGCATATACTCTTTTAAATACTTTAGGTAACAATTCTTCTCGTGCTACCCCATTCATGCTTCTTTGAAAATGAGGATCAATCCCCGGAATTAATCTATAGTTAGGTTCTACTACTAATTGTCCCTGAGGATTTCTAAAACAATTATCTTTCTTACAAACAATAAGCTCCAAATCACTAATGGCATTCGTGATTTCATCTTTATTTAATACATTAATACCATAATTATCACCAAAAACAAAATAAATAAATTCTCCATTATCCTGTAACACCGACAAAATAAAACTTAACCCACAAGAGTCCTTATTTGAACAAACCCCTGTTAAATTAATTTTATCTTTATCATCATCGTCTATAATACCACTATCCAAAATAGCCTTAAAATAAGTTGCACCACTATAAGGAATCTTATTAAATTCAGAAAAATAACTTTTAAGTTTATCTTTATAAATATCTTTTACATTTAATTTATCTATAATAGAAAAACAATAATCCAAATCATCTTTATTAAACTTTTTCTTATTAAAACGATCTGAAAATTCTCTTTGAACATCACAATAAACATTGTATATTTTTTCATTAAAAGAAAGTACCCCGTTAGCCTCAGCTATAACATCATCAATAATTCCATTATAATTTTTGCCCAATTTAACATTAACAAAATCAATACCACTAACAAAATTTGGTCCAATATTTTTAAAAGCGTCAAAAAAGTGATATTTTCTATCAATGATTGCTTCTGTATACACATGAGAACTACCGCCAAAAAAAGTATTACATTTGGTAACTTCGCCCTCCATTTTAATAAGTTTATCTAAAATAGCATCAAATTCAAAACAGCAAGCACTATTGTTTTCACTATTAATATTTCCTAATCTGTTAGCACTCTTACAATAATTTGATTGATTATCATATTTAGATATTAATGAACAAAAACAGTAGTCAATATCGAGCTCAAGTAAAATACATAATTTAAAATAATAATAATATATTCTTTCACTAGTATCATAATTAGGATTCATATTTTTATGAAGTTCAGCCAATAATAAAGGATTAATATCAAATTCGGCTGGTTTCCTATCTTTACTCTCAGTTATGGCAAAATTAATATCATCAATATATGCAACATCTAAAGCATATTGTTCTTCTATGCCATCTATCTTTTCCTTTTCTGTATCAGATAAATATTCTGATTGTTTATAAACACTAAAAAAGATATATATGTACTCATTAAAAGTTAAATTTTGATAATAATCTTTTTGATCTTCCACTATTAACTGTTCTAAATTAGAATTATTATAATCAAATCTCTCAAAAAATGCTTTATCAATTGGAACAACAACTTCACCTTGACTTTTAGTATTTAATACATAAACGTTTTTATCCTCATAAAATGCCATAAAAATCCCCCTAAAAATCTCATCACATATATAATAAAATTATTACCTTATCATTTGACAACGGGATAGATTATAACATATTTAAGATAATCTGTCAATTTACATTAGGTCATTTTTGAATTCAAAAAATATAAAAGTAGTCTTTTATAACTAAAATATAATCTTATTCAAATTCAAAGAAAATATTCTTAACTAAAAATAAAAATCAACATAAAATATAACAGAAAGGAGAATTTTATGAATAACAATTGTCATCATAACGATCATGAACATGAGTGTAAGAGGCCTTTATGCCATCCTGTTTTTTGTGTAGTTAATCCAACAAATAACAATTGCAACTGTCCAACAGGACCAATTGGACCCACCGGACCAATTGGGGCTACTGGGCCTACCGGTCCCCAAGGATCAGTTGGTCCTCAAGGACCACAAGGAATCCAGGGATTAACCGGACCTACTGGAGCTACTGGAGCTAC
>CAZTRE010000045.1:0-8727 GCA_964616405.1 uncultured Mycoplasma sp.
ACCAGTGACCGCCCGGTTATGAGCCGGATGCTCTAACCAACTGAGCTAAGGGTCCGCTGCTATTTAATAATAGCACATATTTTTTTTGGTTGCAAGTAAAATAATAAAAAAATAGAGAATTTTTTCTCTATTTTCCTAACATATTTAATAAATTGATTTTAAACATATCTTTCTCTGGATTTGTTTTAGAAATCATTACTCCCTTATAAGTAGATAACTCAGTTCTATGACCTTCATCTAAAATTCCTTCAGGTGTAATATTTGTAAGTAAGATTATACCTTTTTCAGTATATACAGTATAATGTAAAATTATTTCACCGTGAACCTTAGCAAACAATTCATCTGTAGGTAATTTTAATTCATAAGAAATGGTTTTATCTTTATCATTCTTACTAACTTCTTTACCTAAGAATGTACCTTTACGTAACTCTGGATAGTAATTAAATGTTAATTTCTTATAAGCTAACATATTGTACTTTCTTACAGATCTTTCTTTTTTTCTAAAATCATTTTCATCTAAGTATTCAAATATATAAGTGTTTTGCATATATTCAACCCCCAATAACTATTAATTTTTATTGTCTTGAAGTAACCCCTCTTTACCTTCAAAGTACACATATTATATCATATAATATTATTTTTGTCAAATTTTTTCATTGATATACAAAGAAAAAATGCCATTTTTAGGCATTTTTTACGATCTTTATTATTATTTTACTGTTCTAGTCTACTTTGTGTAAACTTTAGCAGGAGATACTTCCGGAGCTTGAGTTGCCATCTCTTTGATCATAGCATCTACTAAAGCAGCATTGGAAGCAGCTCTTTGATCAAAGCTTACACCAGTTTGATTAGGATCTGGAAGTGGTGTATTACTATCAACTGCACCAGTACCATCTGGGGTTATACCAGAAACGTTACCGTTTAAATTACCATTACCATCTGAATGATCTCTATCAAAATCTGTACCATGACCTAAATCACCTTCGTTAACTGTTCCACCATTGTTGATTTGATCATTGGCACCATTAACTTGATCTTGAAAATCTTGATTATCTTGATTTACTTGGTTATTTAAAGAGCTTCCATTTCTATCAGCTTCACTTTGTAATTCTTGGCGCTTTCTTTCAGCATCTGCTTCAGCTTGAGCTTTATTAGCTGCGTTTTCTTGATCAATTTGACTATTTACAGCGGCTTCTGCTCTACTAACTGCATCTTCACCGGCTTTTTGAACGGCTGTTTTTCTATCTGAAGTAATATGGGTGGTTGTAGTTGAACCATATTTTGTATCGGTATATGTTGATGATCTATCAATTTTACCAGTGTTATTTCCATTTTGATCAAATATAAAATGACCATTAACCCATTCTTGGAAGGCTGCTAATTTACTTAAGTCTCTATGAGCATCATCAATTACATTGTTTTGCTCAATTGCTAACTCAGTCATTTTTGTTTCCATAAATTCTTGATATGTTGGAACTTTTTTATTTACTTCTGCAGTTAATGTAATTGTTTCGGCATCTTTGAATGCATCTTCAGCGATATTACATAAACCAATGTCATTAAAGTATGCGGTTGCCTTGCTTGATAATGTATGATCAATTGCTAAGTTTTGCCACATTATTTCTGATGCAGCTACCATAGGTGCTACTGCTGCCATATAGTTCTTAACTTTATTTCTACTATCAGCATGCGATAATCCGACTTCTCTTTCGTTATTATTTATAGGAAAATCTTTAGCTAATTCTTTATAGAAATTATTTACGGCTTCTACTCTTGCATCGCCTGTGGCTTCTTTACAATTATAGAATAAATTTTCGTATTTTTGAACAAATTTTTGCCCTTCGTCTGAATTAATGAAACCTGCTGTATTAACTGGTGTATCTCTATCAGAAATTACATAGGCTCCCATTAATTGTAATTGAGCATTTTTATATGCATTAGATAATGCTAATGAGTCTACATTTGAACCATTGAACATTAATCTGATTTGTTCTGGAGTATAATCATTATATGCTAGGTTTAAAGCAATGACTTCGTCCCAAGTTAAAGCTGCTTTTACATTTTTATCTTTTTCTGTATAATCAGCGGCAAAATCTCTATTATACATATCAAGATTTTGTCCTTGTTTTGTCATAATTGCTTTTAAATCTTCATTTTTAGTTTTCTTTAATAATTTATTATAATCTTGATCTTGAACTCCGTATTCATTACCATCTACTTGTTGCATAGCAGTAATACGATTATTGATAATATTACCAGTTTTACTATTTTTTGCTAATTTATAGCCCCCAATACCTAGTATTAGTGCAAGTGATACAAATAAGGCGGTAACTCTTCGACCAATTTTAGAACTTTTTATTTTGTCTAAAGCATTTTTGGCCCATTCTCTAACACTTCTTCTCTTTTTTCTTAGTTTTCTTGATTTTTTCTTTTTCTTATTTTTCTTTTTGTTTGATATATCATCAACTGTATATGGGTCTGTTCCTGTTGCTTCTACTGGATTATTTGTTCCTACTGGTTGTGCTTGATGCATATATGTTGGGTTATATATTGGAGGAATAGGCGCGCTGCCGGTTGGATTAGTTTGTGCATTATAGTTTGCTGAATATCCCGCAGCTGTTGTTCCTGGCTTTGGTTTAACAACAGGATTAGCATTAGCCCTTTTTTCATTCAATATTCTTTGGACTTCTTCTGCAATTTGTTTTTCTGTTGCCTCATCTGTACTTGGTGTTGAAGCTGGTTGACGATTTCTATTATTTGTGTTTGCAAAATGATATGAACCATCAACTATACCACCATTTTTATTTAATGATAGATTACTAGGTTGTTTTGGTTGTAAAGTTTTGCCGTTTGTTTTAACTTTTATTGGATTTTTCATCTCAGTTGGCTCAATGTTTAACATGTTAGCATTAACTGCTTCAGCAACTTCAGCTAAAGTAATTCCTGCTTCTTTTCCTATAAATTCTTTAAATCTTCTTTCGAATTCACTTCCTGAAAGTGTATAAATTCTTTCATTGTTTAAAATTGAATGGAATTGTTGTTTTGTAAAATTTTCTACATTTGCCATTGCATAAGCTGTCTCAATTCCTTCTTCATAAGTCGTATTTTCAACGCTTCCATCTTCATAAAATATACATGCTTGTTGCATTGGTTCCTCTCTGGTTGGATCCCAAAACTTATAAAATACTATATTTGCTATTTTCTTATTCATATTATTTTCCCCCTCTTAATTAGTCAACTAATTTTCTTTCTCCAGTATATTTCCATCCATCATTTAAAAGAGTTGTATCTCCATAATAGCTCCATTTATGTCTTGTCTTTCCTGGATCGGTAACTTTTCTGGTTTTTATGCTTTTATAACATACTGTTCCGTATAAAGGCTCGGTACGTGTTGCGATTTGTGTTTTTCTTATTGTTCCGTAAATTGGAATTTCTTTTGTAATATATGAACCACACTCTGCACTAACTTCAGTTGATGAGCTAGATGATGTATCTCCAGGTGTAGCTGTTGTTGAAGGCACACTACTCATTGAACCAGAATATGTGTATTTATCATAAACATGTTTTGGCAATGATTCACAGGTTTCTTCACAATAACTATAGTCAGCTCCTACCCATACATATTTTGTTGTTGAAGTAGATCTTGGTGGATTGGAGTATGTAGCTCTACCTTGATAAATCCAATTACCTTTTGAACTGGCTGTTCCACTTGTTATGTTATTAACAGTTGTATAAATTGTTTTAGTTGCATATGTAGTATTATTAACTATGATATAGTTATATTTTGAACAAGCTTTTTGTGTATATGAACCTGTTTGTACTATGTCATCATATGTTGTGGTATATTTTTTTTGATATGTACCAATCTTTTCTTTTCTTGAATATAATTGTTGTTTTAACAAACAATTTGGATCTGAGTCATTACAATTAATAGCTTGTGTCTGACAGCTTGCTGCTTCCCAACCAGACCATTTTGTCCAAGCTGATAACTCAACTCCTGTTGTTTTCTCATATTCATAAATATATTTTGGTTCTGTTGGTGGTGTTGTTGGATTTTCTGGTTTATTAGTAGGATCGCTTGGCTTGTCACCTTTAACAATAATTTGTGTATTGCGTTTTTCACAAACAGCAGATTCACAATATGCATAGCATCCTATATGAACTAAAATATAATCTTCTTTTTCACTATCTTTCAAGTTAACTTTTAAAATGTATTCTTCATCGGCTTTAGTAATTTGAACATAACTTGCGTCAACATCGCACGCTTTATTGTTTTTATCAATTAAGGCAGATATTAGTTTTTTACCAATCATATCGCTTAATGTCATTTTGTCTGATTGACCAATTTCTTTTGGTAATCTTTCTTCCGTATAATATAAAATGGCTGCTTCTTTCATAGCGTTTAAATTATCATTAAAGATTTGATTTCCTAAAGCATCAAGTTGATTGTTGTCAATAGAAATTTCGGTATCTAAGTTTTTAACTACTGCAGGTGCGATGAATTTTGGTAATAACCATGCTAGTAGAAATACAAAGATAATGATCAAAATTAGTTTTAATAGAAAATTTCTAAACGGAAATCCTCTATTTTCATAGTCCTCTGTATACATGTTTGAACTCCCCTTCCTCACATAGTGCTTTATATGATACCACTAAAATGCCTTTTTGTCAAGATATTCTGCTTATATGCATCAGGCTTTTGTTGGTATAGTAGGCATTAAATCAACTCATTAATGCTGATAATTTAATGTATCTTAACTATATTATAACATGGGCTTACTATAATTAATAGAAATTTCCAAAAAAATAGTACTATTTAAAAGTACTATTTTTCTTTATAGTTACAATGGTTGTACCGATATTAAAGCAATCAAGTTTATATTCTTCAACTAGCTTATTTCGTTTTAGTGTCTCATGGGTTGTTTTTCTAATAATACCGGTACCAATTCCATGTATAATTATTACAATTTTATTTCCAATTTTATAATTATCATCAATAAATTCATTTATTAATATCGCTGCATAATCCCGATCGCAGCCATGTAAATCAAGTTGAGGTACATTACTATATAACATCGGTTTCTTCCTTATCATAATCTAGGACTTCTTGAAGTGTTGGAATCGAGAATCTTGAACCAAGTCTAGTTACTGAGATTCCAGCAGCAATAGAGGCATAGCGAATGGCTTTTTCCAGTGAATATTCGTTTCCTATAAAATATGTAAAAGCTCCGTGAAATATATCCCCTGCTCCGGTTGTATCTAATGCTTTTACCTTGATACTTGGTATTTGTTTATATTTTCCATCTATTTCAGTAAAGCTTCCGTGAGATTCCAAAGTGATTATAACATTCGTATTAAAATATTTTTTTATTTTTTCATAGCAATCAATGACAGTTCTCATATCATTGCAGTTTATTTTTATTCCTGCAAATTCTTCAGCAAAATCCTTTGAACATATTAAATAATTAACAAGTTTACCTAATAGTTTAGTATCTTTATTTAGGCGTCCAGCATCTAAGACACTAATGGTTTCTTTTTCGTCATTATCCACTAATACTTTCAAGGCTGTCTCTGGATGTTCTCCATCCAACAAAATGACATCTGCGTCAATTGTGAAATCTTGTTCTAATTGTCTAATCGGAGCTCCTTTAGAAGTAAGAATAGTTCTAGAACCATTACTCATATTGGCAATAATATAACTGCTTGATGTTTGATGTTCTTTTTTTATTTCTAAATATTTAGTATTAGCTCCAATATTTTTAAAATCTTCATAAACTAAATGGCCATAATGATCATCACCGACAATGGATAAAAGTGAAGTCTTCTCACCCCATTTAGCTAGGAGATAGGCCCCGTTTGAAGCTGGCCCTCCACCACATTCTACATGTTTATCTAGATGATATTTAATATTTTCTTCGGGATATTCATTTACTGGTAATGTGATATCATAGGTGGAATGTCCTACACAAACAAAATTTTTTCTTTTCATAAAAATTCACCCTCTTATTCTTATTACATTATATCAAAAAAAGATAATTGATACTAGTCATTATCTTTTATTTTTTTAAATATAAAGATTCAAGCAATTAATAAGAATATATATCATAGAATTATTAATCAAAAATATTTATTTTTGATCTTTTGAAGAATATAAATTAGTAGGCTAACTGATAGCTTAGCAACAATTTAGATATTTTTAAAACAAATCTTCTATTTTACAAATTATTTTGTAGTCGGAATTTTCAACTAGCTTAGTAGAACAATACGGATCTGACCATTCTCTTATATATGGAAGTAATAACCTCAAAAATAATCTCGTATTGTATGAAATGGTTTTTATGTTTTCGATGTCTATGTTTCTTGTTTCACAATTATTGGCCAAATAATAAACCAAATAGTAATTACCATCCTTTTCTAGCTTTATATCATATGGGAAAATTCTGCAATCAATAGGTCTTATATCGTAAATGCTACATTTACAATCCTTGTAAAAGACACATGAATTGTTATCTTTTTGTCTTTTCATTTGATATAATTTTTTTAAGGCATAATCATTGTGCATCGTAGCAAAATCTATGGGTTCAGCAAAATCACTGATCGTTTTATTTGAGACTTTAGCAATCTCTTCTGCCTCTTTTGGAAGTATCATTGGAGAGTCAATACAAGGATTACTACAGCAATTTACTTTAGCGTGAATACACTTGTGACATAAATCAAATGTTCCTAAATTATTTTCTGTATTTCTAAATAAAGCATATGGACTTTGAATGACATCGTCATTATTTACATCAGATGAAATATAGGTGGTTACACCATATAGAAAATTTTCATTTATTATTTTAAGACTAATGGTACCGCTTTCTAAATCACTATTATCTATATATTCATAAGTTCCATTTATAACATTTTTATTAATTATTCCATTAAACTTATAATTACACATTTCACCATCAAAATTTAATTTAATAGTAGCTGCTATTTTATTTTTGTTTTGTTCAAAGAAAACTTCCTCATTATATATTCTATTATTTTGAATAAAAGATGATGTCCATTTCCCAGATAAATCTAACATACTATACCTCGTTTTATATATTCTTATTTTTTTGATTTAGTTTTTAATTGCTTGGTTACTTTTATTTTTAACCTTCTCGCTTGTAATAGAGTGATTAGCTTATCATTATACCAATACTACTCTTTTAATCCATCTAATGCCTGATAATCTACAACATCATCTGTATGGTATGACGTAACTATATCCATAAGATTAATTATAGACGAGGTAAATTTTTGAAAAATTGGATCTGGATCTTTAGTGTTTTTATATACTTGGTGTAACATATCTGATGACTGAAAAAGTGTTCCAACTACAATTCCAGCTTCAGATCCATTTTGGTATTCTGGTATTTTTTTATAATCAGTTATTTTATTATGAGATACGTTTTTTAATGCCTTATCCGTTGGATTATAATAACACTAAATAAGCAGTTTCTCACTTATACAAATTTTTTTGCGAAACTAAATCTTATAAAAAAGAATTAATTAAATTTATTATAACACAATTTTAACTATATTTTACTAAAAAAGATGTTTTCTTTTTCTTTATATTTTATTAACTTAATATTCTTATTCATCCTTAGTATAAAAATGAATAAGAATTAAAGAAAAATGCAATTAAAATACACTTTACAATATGCAAAAAAGAGACTTTAATAAGCCTCTTAATTTGTTTTTTGGGTAAATGTTGCTTTATACGGTGCTTTATAAATAGCATTTAAAACACCACTATTAGTTGTAAATCCCTCGGGGACAGCTAGGTAAACGACATAGTATAAACTATTACCTGGTTTTAAAATTAAACCCTCTATACCTTCTACCATAAATTCTTGCATAATATCTTGCGGTGCATTTTCATCTGGAAGATATACCGTACCTTTTCCCACTTGAACGGCATACGCTGCAGCATCCCCTGAACCGCCTTCGTAACAAGTTCCATCCTTTTCTGGATCAGCGCTTTTATTTTCCGAATAACAAAATTTATATTTTGGATTTAATTCTATTTGGGTTGGGGCAATGGCATCAATCGATCCGGTATTAGTCATTTTTATAGTATACAATCTACCAGCACCAGGATATTCAAGTTCTGTGCTAATTGTAATAGTATCGTTAGTATCATTTACTTGACAACTCTCATTTTTATAGCCTTTCTCAACTATTCCTATTGTTGAAAAATATGACTCAGTACCTTCTACTGGTCCCGCAATACATGTCGGGGTAATATTAAAATCACCTTGAGCTGTTGCAGTTCCACTGATTACTATATTTTGGCTAAATAATGCATAGCCGACTGATAAGACTAATAATAAAGCTATACAACCTATTAATATTTTATTTCTTTTATTATTCATTTTACTTTACCTCCAATTCTATTTTAGAATAGCACCCCCCCCTCACGTCAAGTGGCGGGCGGAGAATTTGTTGACTCTTTACACTGCATTGGTGGTAAGGGCGTAAGTTATTGACTTAACATCTCATTTTTTTCATATGTGACGTCACCTGTAGATTTAATGCAAATTTTTTACATAACAAAAAAGACTAAGATATATGATTATTTAACCATTTTAGTCTTTTTTCTTAATCAAATAAATTATTTATCCATTTTTTCTTTAATAGCAGCTTGTGCCACTGTCTAATTTGGGAGGTCATCTATATAACATCTTATCTAACATC
>CAZTRE010000046.1:0-8645 GCA_964616405.1 uncultured Mycoplasma sp.
TTAACAGCAGTTCCCCAAGAATAAGGAATATCATTATCTCTTCTATAAACGTTTGCACGTGGGTTATCCCAAGAACGGAATACAGCTTTAATTGCTCCCATTAATTGTTCTTTAGGATCATCAGGGAAATCTTCTCCAATTTTATCTTTATATTCAGCTTTAAACTCTTTAGCTAATTCTTTTAAATCTTCAGCGTCAAGTTCAACGTCTTGAGTTACACCTTTGGCTGCTTTCATCTTGTCAATTAATTCTTCAAAGTATTTCTTTCCTACTTCCATTACTACGTCAGAATACATTTGAATGAATCTTCTATAGCAATCCCAAGCCCATCTAGCGTTTCCAGATTTTTCAGCTAAGACATTTACTACTTCTTCATTTAATCCTAAATTAAGAATAGTGTCCATCATACCTGGCATTGAAGCTCTTGCTCCTGATCTTACAGAAACTAATAATGGATTCTCTTTGTCTCCAAATTTCTTACCGGTTATTTCTTCCATTTTACCAATATACTCATTTATTTGTGATTGGATTTCATCATTAATTTCTCTTCCATCTTCATAATATTGAGTACATGCTTCAGTGGTAATTGTAAAACCTTGAGGTACTGGTAAGCCAATGTTAGTCATTTCTGCTAAGTTAGCACCTTTTCCACCTAAAAGATTACGCATGTCGGCATTACCTTCTTTAAATAGGTAAACATATTTCATTTTTATAATCCTCCTTAATTGTCAGTAGACACTTTAAGTATACTACGATTTTTTTATTTCACAAAGAAAAATATGGTTTTTTTTGGAATTTTTTCATTTTACTTTGACTAAAGAAAAAAAGACTATTTTAATAAGTCTTTTAATTCTTCTTTTGATAGATAACCAATGGCCTTGTCTACTAATTTATTCTTCTTATAAAACTCTAATGTTGGTATTGATAATACACCATGTTCCCTTGCTAATTCAGGAGCCATATCAACATCTATTTTTACTACTGTTAAGTTGTCAACTTCCTTTTCTAATTCTTCTAATACTGGTGCTAACATTTGACATGGACCACACCAAGTTGCATAAAAATCTACTAATACTAAGTCATTGTTTATCTCTTTATTAAATTCTTCTTTTGTTTTTACATATTTCATAAATTAATATTTCTTTAGAACATTGTCTAATCCTTTCACTGTTTTTAATTTGTCTAATACTTGTAACTGCTCAACTGTTTTTTTACTTACAATATTATATTCAAGCATAGTATCAATTATTTCTAGGTTTGCTTTATTTGTAGAAATGTTTTGGTTGGCTACAGAATTTGCTAAATCATAAACATCGGTAATTGTTTTAGAAATACCTTTTGTATATGTTGATAGTAATGGTGTCTTATGAATAATAGGATCAATCATACTACTTTCCGTAATGATAGAAGATTCTCTAATCGGAATCGCTACAACAAATAGCGAAAGTACAAAAACTATTAAAAAGCCGTGTAGTAATCCGATAATTAATCCTCCTAGTTTTGAAGGAAGAGCTAAAATGATTGTTAAATTAACAAGTTTTTGTAACACTCCTGATAACTTTAAAATGATTTGATATATTGCATATAAAACCACAAATATAACTAAAAAGGCAATTAATTGATATATTAGAATATTTAATGATACCAGTCCTTCTAGATTACCACTAAAATTAAAAAATGGTAGGTATTTACAAAAAATATTTCCTAATTGTTCTTTGAAAGTATACGCAATTACAAATATTAATATGAGTCCTATTAAAGAAACAGTTTCTTTAATAATTCCATTTTTCCAGCCCACTATGGCAAACATAATCAATATAAGTATAATTATAATGTCGATTATATTCATATTATGTACCTCCTATATTATAATTATAAACTATTTTTTAATTTTATGCTATAATATATTTGATTCTATATTAAAATAAAATGAGGTGATTCAATTGAACGTTGTTATTAAAGTAAATGATGAAGTTAAGAAAAAGATGATTGATTATTATAAAGATAAGTGTCGCGATAAAGTTATTCCTTATGTTGTTTTTCAAGCTCAAGAAGAAGATACGGTAATTACATTATATGAGTCTGGAAAGGCGATGTTCCAAGGTGTAAGCGCTGATGTTGATGCAGCTATGTGGGGTACAATTCTTGAAGATACTAAAGAGAAAAAAACTGAGAGAAAACAAGCGGATGCAAAGTACTATAATTGTAACGCAGTTGGATCTGATGAAGTTGGTACTGGGGATTATTTTGGCCCTATTGTGGTTACCGCTTGCTATGTAAAAAAAGAAGATATTTCTTTTTTAGAGAGTTTAGGAGTTGGCGATTCCAAAAAAATTGATGATTCAAAAATTAAAAAAATCGCTCCAGAAATTGCAAAAAGAATTAAATATCGCAGTGTAATATTAAACAATAAAGAATATAATGAAAAATATACAAGAGATATCAATATGAATAAGATTAAATCAATTATGCATAATAAGGTTTTATATCAATTGATGCAGGAAGAAAAACCTAATGTTGATTACATTATAGTTGATGAATTTGCTAGAGAGAAAAGATATTATGAATATTTAAATGGAATAAACAACGTTCAAAAAAATATTACTTTTATGACGAAAGCAGAAGATAAGAATTTAGCTGTTGCGTGCGGTTCAATTATTAGTAGATATTTATTCTTAAAAGAATTTGATAAGCTTTGCGATAGCGTTCATATACCTCTTCCAAAAGGGGCTGGTAAAGATGTTGATAAAGTTGGTGAAGAAGTTGTCGAAAAATATGGTAAGGACAAATTAAAAGAAATTGCTAAATTTAACTTTAAGAATACTGATCGTATTTTACACACTTTGGTTTTTTAAATAACCTAATCTTTATCATCGATTAGTATATTTCAAGTTTTCATATATTTTTAGCCTAAAATAAATACTAACTAAAAAAATTCAAACTAACTAGGGATTTTATTTTCTATTTTAGTTTGAATTTTATTTTACTTAACAGTTTAATTCAGAGATTCAATAAACGTTTAGATCCCTTATATAATATGGATCAAAAAAGTGCAAAATTATTTACACTTTTTAATACTTACTTACATAATGAATATTATTTTTTAATAATCTCGATTAGTTTTATTTTTGAGTAAACGCAAGATCAAGCTGAGTTTCATTAGTAACTAAAAATGCGCCACTACTATTATTGCCATAGTGCGATTGAAATTCGACACCCATAAGTAGATATAAACTCTCACCTGATTTTAAACTAATATCGGTTTCATTCATAAAGGAAGAAAAATCTTCGTCCAGAGAAGTAACTACTGTTCCATCAGCTTTCTCGAAATACGCTGGTTCTAAAAGTGTATAAATGTATGATGAATTTAAGGACTCATATTCTTGACATTCATTATCTTCTATAGAACCATTTAATTCACCATTAATACCATCAACACAAGTTTTACGCTTTTTTAACTGGAATCCATTTTCTAGATTTAATTTGGCATCAATTGTTCCGGTATTAGTAATTTTAGCAGTAAAATACCTTGCTGCTCCAGGATATTTAAGATCCGAATGAAAACTAACGGTTGTTCCGTTCGCTGAACAATAATCGTTTTCATAGCCGCCTTCTTTAGCAACATCTTCATTTCCCTCAAGTAGGGATTTTATTGTTTGATTTAATCCTTTTTCACAAGTTGTAGTAAGTGAAAAATCACCCTTGGCAGTAGCTGTTCCCTTTATTTCGATATTTTCTCCAAATAATGCATAACCTACTATCATTGTTATCATTAGTGTAAATATTCCTATTATTATTCCTTTTTTCTTATTCATTCTGATTTACCTCAAATTCTATTTTAGAATAACACACACCCCCCCCCACGTCAAGTGGCGGGTGGAGGATCTGTCGGCTCTTTACACTATATGGGAGGTAAATTACAGGTAAATTACGTCTAAAACAAAAAAAGATAGCATCGAGATGAACTATCCTTATTTTTTTGTGTCTTTTTGCAAAGTGTAAACTTTACCACAAGACTCTTTTCCTTCTTTACAAAATCCTTGCGTTGTACAGGTTGGACCTAATACAGATTCAAAACACTCAGCCCCAGGAAGATTTCTTATTTCGTTATGAAGCCCATTGGCCATTTGCCTTGTTTCCCATTGGGCTTTTGTACATTCACGTAAACCAAGAATATGTTTTAGTGTTTTTCCATCCATATTAGTTAAGGCATTGACCGTATTACCAGAAAGAGAAAAATAAGCTAAATCTTCTTCTCTTACTCCTGCATTTTTAAATATGTCATACATTTTTTTATTTAAACTAAAGGCTCTATCAAATATTTCTTTGGCTTTTTCATTTTTGTTTATTGTTGGCGGAGTTTTATATTGCTCTAGATCGACGTTTGGTACAAATTTAGTTGGCATAATATGATGGGTTCTGTGTCTAGCAAGATGGGTTAAAATGGCTAGAGAAATCGGTATTTGAAACTGGAAGTTTACTTGCGATAATTCCCCACCATCTGATTCAAAAGCTATTTTTTTTATTAATTTTTCTTTGAAATCTGGATGTTCTTGAAGCGTTGCTTGATAAACTCTTTCAGCTTGCTCTTGAGTATATTGATATCTATTCATTAAAGCAGATATAACAATTGAATCATCCACCTCATTACAACTATGATTTAATAGTTCTGGACGATCTAACGTTTTGTAATTTTCTTTTTGGGTGGTGCTTTCTAGATAACTTTCTACAGGATCAATAGTTTCTAAAGGTTCCTTATCTATTTCAGGAATTATATATGGCATATTTTTTGAGGCAATGTTATATAAATTTTCCCCTAGTTCTCTCAATTCAGTCATACCTGCATATGGTGCTTTTTTAGTAAGTTTAACAATTAAGTCTTTTAATGCATGCGCATCTAACCCCATAATGATATTTGAATGATAACAGTATGGTAAAACGAAACGTGCATCTTCCTTTGGAATACCAATCCTATTTAGCATGTCATAGCAATCAAATAACATCTGCATATGTTCACAATATATTGATTTTAATTTTTCACTATTAGGAAGAGGCTTCCCTGTTGAATCACAAAAATCTGGTACTACAAAGCCAACATTGGAAAAATCTACTTCACGACGAGATTTAATAGTAAACGACGCAAATCTTTGTTCAATAAGTGTTTGTTCCACTATTGGAGAAACATCTTGCAAGGCAAAGATACAATAGTCATGATCACTTATTGAATCATGTCCCATACTCATAACGCGGCTGGCAAAATTAACATTTTGATCCAATGTTTTACTTTCAGATAGTCCGACTATATCCATTACATTTCCGACAGCACGCGATAGACGTCCCGCTGATGAAACAATTTCACTGCGGCGAGCTCTTTCTATTTGTTTGATTTCTTCTAAGATTTCATCTCTTTTTTCTTTATCTGGAATTTTCTCTTCTAAGACTTTTCCTACTTTTTTATAATCTAAGGCACCTAATAATTTTACTTCCATATTCTATCCTCCGTTTACTATTTTTTGGTGTTTTAGTTTATTATAACAACTTAATATCAAAAAATAGTGTTGCAAAGGCAACACTAACGTAAGAAAATATTATTGTTTTTTAATATTTAATCAACTCTTCTGTATTTTCTTATCTTAATTATATAAAAAAGAATGAAATTAATCATTCTTCTCTACAAATTTATTAAATCTTTTTATTGTATTATCATCTTCTAAGGATTTCTCCAATTTTTCGAAAAGGCTTTTCTCTATTTTAGATAATTTCTTTGGAGTAATTACTTTAAAGATAACATACATATCTCCTTTGGTATTTTGATAATCGTTATCAATACCTTTTCCTTTAATACGTTGTTTATCACCACTATCAGTTCCAGCAGCAATATTTAATTTTACATTACCATAAAGAGTTGGAATTGTCTTTTTACAACCCAAAGCTGCTTCTGTAATTGTAAGGGGTACTTCTAAGTAAATATCATCGTTGTCTCGTACAAAGAAATCATGATGCCCAACAACAAATTCTAGATATAAATCTCCATTATCTCCACCATTTTGTCCAGGGTTACCTTTTCCACTTACACGTAAACGATCGCCTGTATTGATTCCTGATGGAATATTAACTGTGATCTTTTTATTTTTTCTAACTTTACCTTTGCCATTACAAATTGTACATTTTTTCTTGTATGTTTCACCTTGACCATTACAGTCTGGACAAGGTGATTTTGTCATAAACGCACCTAATATTGAACGCTGTTGACTTGTGATGGTTCCTGTTCCGTTACACGTTGAACACTTTTTTACATTAAATCCACCATGTCCATCACATTCATCACATTCTTCAACGACATCTAAGGTAAACTTTTTTTCTGTTCCGTAGACTGCTTCTTCAAAATTAACTGACATTCGCATTAAAGTATCGCTACCTCGGCGGGCACGTGTTTTCTCTTCATCGAATCCTCTACCAAAGCTGGAAAAACCTCCAGCTCCGCCAAATAGTGAGTCAAATATATCTTCAAAACCAAAGCCAGCCCCGTCGAAGCCTCCGCCAGTATAATTTCCATAAGCAGAACTTCCAGCTCCACCAGTACCTACTCCAGCATGTCCATATTGGTCGTACATTTGTCTTTTAGAAGCGTCCGATAAGACAGAATAGGCTTCTTGTGCTTCTTTAAATTTTTCTTCAGCATCAGGATTATCTTTATTTAAATCCGGGTGGAATTCTTTGGCTTTCTTCCTAAATGCACTTTTTATTTCTGCTTCTGATGCATCTTTGGAAATTCCTAAGACTTCATAGTAATCTCTTTTGTTCGCCATGCATTCACTTCCTTACATTATATATTCAAAGAAGTAGTCCTATAAATAGAACTACTTTATAAATTATTCTTCTTCGATGTCTGCTTCTTGAACATCATCGTCGTCATCAGATGCTTTAGATTTCTTTTTCTTTGACTTCTTTTCAGCTTTGTCTTCGTCATCTGCTTCACTATCTTCAGCTTGACGCTCTTTAGCAGCTTGTTCATAAACTTTTGTCGCCAAAGCCATAGCTTTTTCTTGTAACTTTTCTTTCTTTTCTTTAATTTCATCTAAATCATTATCTTTAATTGCAGTACGTAATTCTTCAATTAAATCTTCAGCTTCTTCTTTTTCTTTCTTATCGATTTTGTCGCCTAAATCTTTAATTGCTTTTTCTGTTTGGAAAATCATTTGTTCAGCTTCATTTTTCAATTCTGCTTCTTCCTTACGTTTTTCATCGGCTTCTTTATTTTCTTCAGCCTCTTTACGCATCTTTTCTACTTCTTCATCCGTAAGATTTGTATTTGAAGTAATTGTAATTGATTGTTCTTTGTTCGTTCCTAAATCTTTAGCTGTAACATTAACAATACCATTAGCGTCAATATCAAATTTTACTTCGATTTGTGGTACTCCACGTGGTGCAGGTGGAATATTAGTTAATTGGAATCTTCCTAATGTCTTATTATCGTTAGCCATTGGTCTTTCACCTTGTAATACGTGAATATCTACACCTGGTTGATTATCAGCAGCAGTTGAAAAAACTTCTGATCTTGAAGTTGGAATTGTTGTGTTTCTTGGAATTAAAGTAGTCATTACTCCTCCTAATGTTTCAATTCCTAATGAAAGTGGTGTAACATCTAGTAATACAATGTCAGTGACATCTCCGGCGATAACTCCACCTTGAATTGCAGCACCCATGGCTACTACTTCATCTGGATTAACTTCACGAGATGCTTCTTTTCCTAATTCTTTTGTAATTGTTTCATAAACTAGAGGAACACGGGTTGAACCACCAACTAATACTACTTTGTCGATATCTTTCTTAGTCATCTTAGCATCTTTTAAAGCTTTCTTAACTGGATCTAATGTAGATTCAACTAAGTCTCTAATTAAGTCTTCAAATTTTGCTCTTGTTAATGTCATATCAACGTGTAATGGTTCTCCATCTTCACCTTTAGCGATAAATGGTGCGGAAATAGTAGTTGATACTGTTCCTGATAAGTTTTTCTTAGCTTGTTCTGCAGCTTCTTTAAGACGTTGCATTGCCATTTTGTCTTCTGTTAAGTCAATATCGTTTTCTTTTTCGAATTCTTCAACAATGTAATCAATAATTGCTTGGTCAAAGTCATCTCCACCTAGTTTATTATTTCCGTTTGTTGCCTTAACTTCGAATACTCCGTCTCCTAGTTCAAGGATAGATACATCGAATGTTCCTCCACCTAAGTCATAAACAAGAATTGTTTGTCCTTCTTCTTTTTCTAGACCATATGATAGGGCTGCGGCAGTTGGTTCATTAATAATTCTTTCAACTTCTAAGCCAGCAATCTTACCAGCATTTTTAGTTGCTTGACGTTGAGAGTCATTAAAGTATGCTGGAACTGTGATTACAGCTTTATCAACTTTTTCTCCTAAATAACTTTCAGCATAATCTTTAATATATGAAAGAATCATAGCTGAAATTTCTTCTGGGGTATATTTTTTACCTTCTAATTCAACTTTTTTACTTGAACCCATCAATCTTTTTACTGATGAACAAGTATTAGGGTTGGTTAATGCTTGACGTTTTGCAGCGTCACCAACAATTTTTTCTCCTTTTTTAAATGCAACTACAGATGGAGTTGTTCTTCCTCCTTCTGG
>CAZTRE010000047.1:0-8577 GCA_964616405.1 uncultured Mycoplasma sp.
AATTGGTTCGTTATAATAAAGGGTACCCTACTTCAATACAATGAGGTAGGGTATTTTTGACTTCATTATGAAAAGTCTCTAATAAAAATGGGGACTTTTCTATTTATATAAGGTGATAAAACTGCTATAATTATGATGAGGTGATAACATATGAATCAATATTTAAATATATTTGTAGATAGTGATTATCCTGATTTTATAGACAAATATTTAACTACAAATACTTTAAATAGATTAAAACATATAACACAGTTTTGTGGATGCGATTATACAAACTTGTATTCTCCGTTATTTAAATATACAAGATTTGATCATAGTTTGGTTGTTGCACATATGACATGGCATTTTACTCATGATAAAAAAGAAACAATAATGGCTTTATTACATGACATAGGAACTCCATGTTTTGCACATTGTATTGATTATGTTTTTGGAGATTATATTAGTCAAGAATCTTCCGAAAAAAGTATTATAGAAATAATAAACAAAGATAAGAAAATACAAATGTTTTTAAAAGAAGACAATTTATCTATAAAAGATTTAGATAACTATTCAAATTTTCATATTTTAGAAAATAAATCGCCAAAACTTTGTACAGATAGACTAGATGGAGTTTTACATACTTGTTATATTTGGTTACATACACATTCGTTAGAACAGATTAAAGAAGTATATGATAACATTATTATTTTAAAAAATGAGGATGGTAGTCCTGAAATTGGTTTTAGTAATATTGAGATTGCAGAAAAGTTTGCTTCTATGGTTTACAATTATGCAAAAGAACTTCAAGGAAATACTGATAAATTTGTAATGAAATATATATCAGAGATTGTTAAATTGTCGGTTAAAAGAAAACTAATATCATTAGAAGACTTATACCAAAAAAAGGAAGAAGACCTTTGTAGTATTTTTGATAAAAAATTTCTATCGTGGAAGAAATTTAATGAAACAAATAGTTTGATTAGAGCTGATAAAGAACCTAATAAAAGATTTTATATTTCTTTTGAAACAAAGAAAAGAAATACGATTCCTTTGGTTCATACAGCGAGTGGTGATAAAAGAATAATTGAAATATCCGATGTTGCTCTAAATATATATGATGAATTAAAACAATATAAAGACAGTACTTATGCCTATGTTGAAGAAATTCACAATCTTTAATATGTTATTACAATTGCTTCATAAAATGGTTATAAAAATGTTAAAATTCTGTTAAAAAAGCGTTCCATATTTTAAAATTATGTGATAAGATGTGCTTGTATTGAGGCAAAAGTACTAACTTAAATTAGGGTTCGGTATCTAAACCCTCAAGGCACCAGATTGATAGGAAACTCAAACTTTTATGTTTTGAGTTTTTATATATTTAAATTTATGGTAGAATATTTATAGATTTAAATTGAATTTTGTCAATTTCATAATATATAAGTATATTGACATGATTAATATACTTTATGAGAGGGATTATTTTATGAAACTAAAAGTATTAGAAGATAATAATACATTTATAGATATGTATTATTTTGGGGAACCAGCAGTTAGTTATTACATTGAAGATGGTAATGATAAAATTTTGTTTGACACTGGTTATTCTGGTGTTTTTATGAAAAATGCTGAATTAATGAATATTGATTTAAATGAGGTTAATAACCTTGTTATATCTCATGGTCATGACGATCATACTGGAGGATTAAAGAAATTTTTTGAAGAAAAGAGAAATATTCAGTTAATTGCTCATCCAGATTGTTTTGATTATAAAGAAGATGCTACAGGTTTATATATTGGAAGTTCGTTATCTAAGAAAGAACTTTCTACAGTTTGTCGATTAAATTTATCTAAAGATCCAGTTTCAATTAGTGAACATATTACATATTTGGGAGAAATTCCTATCTTAAATGATTTTGAACAAAGATACTCAATCGGAAAAAGTATTGTTAATGGTGAAAAAGTTGATGATATGATAAATGATGATTCGGCAATGGTTTATAAAAGTGATAAAGGCTTATTTATTATAACGGGATGTTCTCATAGTGGTATTTGTAATATATTAGAATATGCTAAAAAGGTTTGTAATGATAATAGAATCTATGGCGTGATTGGTGGATTTCATTTGTTTGATACAGATGAAAGATTAGAAAAAACTATAAATTATTTTAAAGAAAATAATATCGAGTTATTATATCCTTGTCATTGTGTTTCTTTAAAAGCAAAAGTAGAAATGGCTAAAGAGTTGGATATTAATGAGGTTGGTGTTGGATTAGAATTAAATATTTAAAAAATGAGGTGTTGTTCTTTATTTGTTTCAATGTATAAAGATTAAATGAGTAAGATTATAAGCTGGAGGATTAACGAATGAAAACGGAGAGAAATATATTAATTGCATTTTTATTAAATATATCATTTTCAGTAATTGAGTTTCTAGGGGGAATATTTACTAATTCTGTTGCTATTCTTTCAGATTCAGTTCACGATTTAGGGGATGCATTATCCATTGGTATTTCATATTTTTTAGAGAAAAAAAGTAAACAGAAACCTGATAACACTTATACTTACGGATATATTAGATATTCTGTACTAGGAAGTGTTATTACAACAATTATATTATCAGTAGGCTCAATTTTAGTTATTGTTAATGCTATAAAAAGAATGTTTTATCCTATGGAAGTTAATTATGATGGTATGATTATATTTGCCATTATAGGAGTAATATTAAACTTTATTGCTGCTTATACAACCCGTGAAGGAGATTCACTAAATCAAAAGTCAGTAAATCTTCATATGTTAGAAGATGTTTTGGGTTGGATAGTGGTCTTAATTGGGGCAGTAGTTATGAGGCTTACTGATATAAGAATATTAGATTCTATAATGAGTATTGGTGTTGCAATCTTCATCTTATTAAATGCTATAAATAATTTAAAAGTTATATTAGATATCTTTTTAGAAAAAACACCACGAGATATTAATATTGATGAGTTAAAAGAGCATTTAATCAAAATTAATGGTATAGATGATGTGCATCATATTCATGTATGGAGTATAGATGGATTTAATAATTATGCAACAATGCATATAGTTACAAAATCTAAAAATATAAAGCAAATAAAACAAAAAATAAGAGAAGAATTAGAAGAATATAATATATGTCATTCAATATTAGAATTAGAAGATGAAGTATGCAATAATACGGAATGTAATGTTGAATTTAAAAATACTCTACATCATCACCATCATTAAGTATAGATTTATAAGTAAGTAGTTAAATAAATATGCTGTATGTAGAGCTCAGTATTATATATAGCAAAGCGATATAAAGAAAAAACAATTCATTTTTATCAACTTCGAAAGAGGTTGATTTTTTTAAAACAGGTTTTCTTTATTAAAGAAAACTTTTAGTAGTATAATAGAGTAGATTAATGTAAAATTTAAATTGCCGATTGATTATGCAACTGAAAGTTGATGGTTTAAAAGTTGTTTCATGTATATAATTAGAACATGAAAAGGAGAAAAATCTAATGAAGTTTGGAGATAATTTAAGAAAAATAAGGAAATTAAAAAAACTATCACAAGAACAATTAGCTGAGAAGATGCAGGTTTCAAGACAAAGTGTTAGTAAATGGGAGACGGGTGATGCATATCCTGAAATAAATAATATATTGCAATTATGTAAGGTTTTTCATTGCCATATTAACGACTTAGTTAATGATAGTATTATTGATGTTAATTCATTAGATGAGGAAGTTAAAATGAAAGTTGTAAAGTTAAAAAAAGAACAGCAAAATAAGATGAAAGGTTTAAGTAAAGCGATAGCAATAATATCTAAAATATGTAGAATTATTTGTATAGTTTGTATTCCAATTATTATTGTGTCAATGTTTATATTAGGTATAGTTCTTAATAAGATAGATGTTAAAGATAATGAAATAATATGGAATGGTAATAATCATGTTTCTATTGTTGAAAACGATAATAATATATCTTTACAAGTAAAAGATCATTTGGTATTAGCAGATGTATCAGATCAAAGTGATGACATTAAATTAATTAATTTTTTGCAAAATAATTCAAAGATATTAGTAATTTGTTATGTAGAAACTGGTTTAGTATTTGTGGTTATTAATCTAGTTTTAGTTATCATAATGCTTAAGGCGATAGAACAGTTATTTAATAATATTAATAAAGGTGATACACCATTTACTCTAGAAAATGTTAGTTATATAAAGAAAACTGCATATTTAATGATTGCTGTTACTGTTTTGCCTAATATAATGGGTATAATATTTGAAGTGTTATTAAAAACGGATTTGAATATTGGATTTGAAATGTTTAGTTTAGTTGAAATTTTATTTTTGTTTAGTATTGCTTATATTTTTCAATATGGTTATGAAATACAATTAGATTCTAAAGGGAAAATGTATGGTGATGAAAATGAATAAAACAGAATTCATAATGGAACTAAAAAAAGAACTTAATTATTCTGAAGATAAATGCACCATTATTAATAATATACTCGAGAGTAATTTTTTTATCAATAAAAAGAATAGGAATAAAATTATAAAAAAATTAGAAATAGAATTAAATGTTGATAATTATGAAGCTACAGATATTTATGATATAGCAGTAAGAATAATAAATAATGAAATAAAGGGTAAATTAAAACATCCATTTAAAAGTATTGATTAGAATTTTTATATAAATAGCATTTTATGTTTACAAAGAACTCAAATGAAGATTTGAGTTCTTAATATTTATGTAGGAAAATAAAAATGGTATACTTGTAGTAAGGGTGATAATATATGAATCAATACTTAAATATATTTATAGATAAGAAATATCCTGATTTTATAGATAAATATTTAACTACAAATACTATTCCTTTAATTCGTACGGATTCTGGAGATAAAAGAATAACTGAAGTATCTGAAATGGCTAAAAACATTTATGATGAATTGAACAGGTACAAAGATAGTACTTATGCATATGTTTTAGAAATAATAGATTTTTAATTGATATTAAATAGTGATAACTATGAAACAATTATATTAAATATAGTGTTTCATGGAGAAGTATGATAAAATAATAAATATAGATGAGTAATTTAGAGGGTGAATTTTATGGAATTTCGTACAGATTTAGTATATTCTATTCCACAATATGGGGACCCCAAAAAAGGTAAAGGGCTTTTAACGCTTGGGGAATCTAAAGTTATACAACTAGAAGATGGTAAAAATGTTGAATTGTTACCATATTTATTGGAAACACATTGTACTCGTGGGACGAGTAAAGATGATCCCAGAATTAGAATGAGTAATAGGGCAGCGATACCTCGACTTGCCCAAGCTTATGCAGATCATTATAATAATGCAGGTCTTGGGGAGCATTGGTCTACAGATGATGTAGAAGCAATGTTGGAATGGCAATTGGCTCAAAGCTTAGAAAGATATTTCTTTGTAAAATGGGCAAGAGATTTAGAAAGCAATGAAGAATTTCCAGTTGGATTTTTTTGCGCATATGAAAAACCCTATCAAAGTGGACGAATGATTTGGGATGGAGAATTGTTTGTTTTACCTAAATATCGTAAATTTGGTATAGGTACAGAATTAACCCAAGCGCTTTTTACAGTGGCTAAGGAATCTGGAGTAGATTTTTTTGAATCGTTGACTTATGAAGATGAAAATGGTTATCCTTTAAAATTTTGGCAAAAAATTGGGGCAGAAAGCGATGATTTAATCCATATGTTTGGTGAAACTGGAAAAATGTTATCAAATATTGAAGACAATAAAGGATCTAAATCACTATAAGAAATAAAAGTAAATTTAGCAATCACAACATATTAAGAGTAAGTTTGAATCTTTATGTTGCGATTTTTAATGTATCTAGACTAATGGTAATGTAATTATTATCAGGTATTATTAAATTCTTGGTTAGAGAAAGGATAATGAAAATGAGGTTATATTATAAAATTTTAAGAAATAAAGACTATTTAAGTATTGCCAAAGAAATTGGAAGTATTAGGTTTATAACTGATGGTAAATGGGATTGGGATCATGGACTAGGTCATTATAAAAGAGTGGCTAAATATGTAAATAAAATTTTATCTCAATTAAATGCAGATGAGCGAACAATTGATTTAGGAATGGTAGCAGCGCTTTTACATGATGTTGGTTTATCAAAAGGAGATAAAGTTGATCATGCTGTTGCAAGCAGTAAAATGTTTATTAATTATATTGATCAAGGAGATATTACAAAAGCAGAAGAAGAAATGTTAAGACAAGCTATTTTTGATCATTCTAAGGGAAAAGACATTCAATCAGTTATTGGTTTAGCGTTAGTTTTAGCTGACAAACTGGATGTTACTTATCATAGAGTAGAAAACTCTACTATTCATGATGAGATAAATAACGAAATAGAAAAGGTTAGAGATGTTGATATAAGTATTAATGAAAAGGAGCTTATAGTAAATTATGTAACTGAAGAAAATTTTAATGTTAATATATTGAATAGTTGGCCTAAGGCAGTTACTATTCCATATGATATATCACAATATTTAAATAAAGAGTTTGTATTTTTAGTTAATGGTAAGAATGTTGATATATCAAATTTTCTAAGGAAAAAATAAGTTTAAAATTAATATACTATTTATATAAAGTGTAGGGTTGATTATTTGAAAATGGTGCATTTTGTTGCCTTTTATGTTAATATAATAGGTAATTAGGAGAGTTGTTTATGGTTATAAAAAATGGAAAAGGCAATGTATTAAATTGTTTAAGTAAAAGGAATAAAAAAACGGAGGTTTTGGATGATAAGGTAGATGAATTTATAGATTGGTTTACTGAAAAGATATCTAGAGAAAATTATACCGAAATAGGAGATTATACAATTCCAAAAGATATTAGAAATTTGATTGAAAAAATAGCAGTATGGTATGAATTAAGACATCCTGATTTTGAGGTGGCAAATGCGATGCCTATTATTGATGCTCTTGCTGTGGGTGATATTAAAGCATTTAATGATGAATTATCATTAGATAGTAGTTATAATTTTTTGTATCCACAATATCGTAGAATAGTTTATTTGGATAGTAATAATCGCTATGCTCATTTACACTTGGATAAAGATGGTTTTGTTAGAATGTCAGAACGTATGGATTCTGTAATTCCTGATATATCTGATGATGATTTAGTGGGTAAAAATATAAAAGAGATAGTTAGTATGATGCAAGAAAAAGGTATAAAACTACCAGAAAGCAATGAGTTTGAACAGGCAATTAAAGATTATGATAATCAAGTATATCAACGTGATGGAATATTGGATTGCGCAATGTATAGAATTATAGAACGTGGTCAAAATAGGATTGGTCCTCGTAGAGCTTTTATGTTTGCGAAAACTTTTGGTAGAAATATTGATATCCCGATGGCTTACGGAGTCGATTTATCAGATCCAGAACTAAGATTATTTATGAATGAATATATTAAAGCAGGTGGTTTTAAAGATTTAAATTGTTTTGTTGGGTATGGCAAAAGATCATCTAAAAATGAATCTTTGTCAACGATAACAATGCAAGAATTAATAAAGAATCATTCACTTAATGGTATTAATTTTTATACACCTGAGGAAGATGCACTTCATCAAAGATTAGTTAATGCTTTATCCATGCAGTTAAATCAATGCGAAGGTACAGAAAATCAACAAAGAACGAGTGAAAATGTAAAGCAGTTAAAATTGGAAAAGAAATTAACACCAAGCAAAGATACTGATGATTTGAAATAGTTAAACTTATTTAATAATAAAAACAAACTACGATTTAAACGTAGTTTTTTTAGTTGAATGGTAAATTATTGCAAATATATAAATAATCTTTATTTATTAGTTCTTCTTTATTAATAATTGTCCAAATTAGTATTTTTTTATGATTAATTTTTTTCATAAATTTAGTGTTTTGTAATAATCTTTTATTGATAGATAAAAAATCAGATTTAATATAATTTATAATAAATGAACTTGTTAGTAATTTATCATATAGGTGATTATTGTAGTGATCTGTTATTAAATATCCAACTTCTAATTGAGGAAAATTCTTTTTTAAATACTTTACTATTAGTGGATTAAATGATTTTAATATGAAATTATTATATTCTTTTAATTCATTTACTAAAATTTCGCATGTTTCTTTAATTTTTTTAGTGTTTTTAATTTCAATATCTAATAGTACTTTTGAATTAATTAGTTTTAGGACTTCTTTTAGAGTAGGAATTTTTTCGGTAGTGTTTAGTAAGCTGATTTCTTGAATTTCCTTATATGTTAGGTTTTGAATTAAATCAGTTTTATTAGTCATTCTGTTTAAATCATAGTCATGGAATACAATAAGAATATTATCTTTTGTTAATTGAACATCAAGTTCAATAGAATAATTATATTTTAGGGCTGTTTTAAAAGCTAAAAGGGAGTTTTCGGGAATTTCTTTATTGTCGTGGACTCCGCGATGAGCAATTATATTATTAGTTGTTTGCATAGGTCACCTCTATATATATGTTAACATAATTTAACTATTTTAAGGTATGCTGTTGCAAAAAATGAGTGAAT
>CAZTRE010000048.1:0-8363 GCA_964616405.1 uncultured Mycoplasma sp.
ATAATGGATTTGGAGAAAGTTATGACCATGAGTGGGCATTAAAAGATCAAGGAAGAAGGGAAGGTAAGGCTGAAGGTATAGTAGAGGGCAAAGCGGAAGGCCAAAAAGAGGCAAAGAGAAAAATAGCTCAAGCAATGTTGACAAAAAATATTGATATTAATACTATTTCAGAATGTACCGGTTTAACTGAGAAAGAAATAATTGATTTGGTTGAATAGAAAAGTTAACGGAAGGAGAACGCTATTTATTAGTTTTGGCAGAACAAAATATAAAAAAAGCTAAAGAATATGCGACAAGTGATGAAGTTATGAAGGAATATGTAGATGATAGTAACGATATAATAACAGATAATGGATTTGGAGAAAGTTATGACCATGAGTGGGCATTAAAAGATCAAGGAAGAAGGGAAGGTAAGGCTGAAGGTATAGTAGAGGGCAAAGCGGAAGGCCAAAAAGAGGCAAAGAGAAAAATAGCTCAAGCAATGTTGAAAGATAATATAGATATTAACACAATTTCTAAATATGCAGGTTTAAATGAAGAGACCATTAAAAATTTAGAATAGTTGTTAAAAGGTATTTGCTAAAAATAGGCAGATACCTTTTTTGTAGTATTTTTAATATATAGATTAAAGTTGACATAAATGCAACTAATTGCAACTAAAATTATATAGACTACTGTTTATAGATATTGTATGATTAGGTTATTAAATGTTAGATAAGGAGAAGCGAATGATAAAATTAAAGAAAGTTTCTAAATTTTATTATAGTAAGGGGATTATTGCGACGGGCTTTACTAAGGTTGATTTAGAATTTAAGTTAGGTGAGTTTGTTGCTATTACTGGTGAGAGTGGCAGTGGTAAAAGTACCTTATTAAATGTTATTAGTGGACTTGATAGTTATGAAGAAGGAGAAATGTATATTGATGGTGTGGAAACGAGTCATTATACAGAAAAAGACTTTGAAGATTATAGACGAAAATATATAAGTAATATTTTTCAAAATTTTAATTTGGTTAATAGTTATACTGTTTATCAGAATGTTGAACTTGTATTGCTTCTTAATGGTAAAAAGAAGAAAAATGTAAAAGAAGTAGTTTTGGATTTGCTAAAAAAAGTTGGACTATATAAATTTAAAAATACTAAAGTATCTAAACTTTCTGGTGGTCAAAAGCAACGCGTAGCAATTGCAAGAGCGTTAGCTAAAGATACACCAATTATATTAGCCGATGAGCCTACTGGATCGCTGGACTCTAAATCGGCAAAAGAGGTTGTTAAATTACTTAGTAAAGTTGCTAAAGATAAGCTAGTAATTATTGTTACTCATAATTATGAACAAATTGAAGAATATGTTACTAGGAAAATTACAATGCATGACGGAAGAATTTTAGAAGATAAGAAAATTAAAAAGATAGAAGACGTTTTAGAGCATAGTGGTGCGAGTTATAAAAATTTAACTTTCTTTAATCAACTTAGATTAGGTTTTAGAAATGCCTTTAATATTATTCCTAAATTTTTACTGGTACTGGCTGTTTATTTGTTTATGGTTAGTGCCTTGATATTCGAATATTCAGCATTTAAACATGAAGAGTATGTATTAAATAAATCGGGTTATAATTATGTTTTTAATAATACAAGTGATAAGAGAGTTGTAATAAAGAAGAAAGATAAGACATCTTTTACAGAGGAAGATTATAGAAAAATTAAAAGTATTGACCATGTTAAGAACGTAGTTAAAAATGATTTATCACTTGATACATATGTTTATATGACAGATCGTAATAATTATTGGCTTGATGGATTAGTATTAGAACTTAATCATTTAGATGGTAACGTTGACGTTGGAAGAATGCCTAAAGATAAAAATGAGATTGTAATTAAAGGTGATAAGAAGGATTTTTATATTGAAAATTTAGCTAATTCAATGAATGATGTTACTTTATATTTAGAGGATAATAGAGGACAATTAGTAAAAACACATCCTATTAAAATAGTGGGTATTAAATATAATGATAAAGATGAAGAAATGCCTAATTATTATAGATATACTTATTATGTTGGAGATGAATTAATATCATTTTTAACTTTTGATATTAATGAAAAGTATAGTAAGGTAAAAGTTAATTTTCAAAATCTTTATTATAATTCGATGGATTCAGGTGAATTTAAAATTATTCCAACAGATTCTATATATGCAGGGGATGTTTATATTGATTATGACTTAAGTCCTTTATGTAAAAATAATAATTGTTTAAAGCAGCCATTAACTATAGAAATTGAGAATTTATATTATAAAGATAGTAAGACTTTAACTGTTACACAAGTTTATTCGAAGAAGAATTTTAAATCATTATTCGGAACAGAGTATGATGATAATAATAAGGGTGCAATCTATATAAATAAGAATGATTATGAATCATTATTTAATAAGGAACCTTATCAAAGTAGTGTGTTTGTAGATGATGTTACGATAGTAGATGAGGTAGGTAAAAAGTTAGAAGATTATGGATATACAACTTTATTAATAAAAGATACATTAGTAAAAGAGTCTGCGGTTAAGATTATGCAAATATTTAAGACTATAGTGACGATTGTTTTAATAATAGTATTGTTCTTTATTTCTTACTTTGTAATTCAATTAATATTAAAATCTAGAAATGTATATTATTCTATTTTAAGAATGCTTGGTGCGACAAAAAATATTTCTAGGAGATTATTGATTATTGAATTATTAGTAGTTTCAAATTTAGCTTATTGGTTAGTAATTGGAGGAGTTTTACTTCAGTACTTAAATGTTTATGATATTTCTTTCTTACAAACTGTAGTTGATTATTTGAAGTTTAGTGATTACTTATTACTATTTGTAATTATAAATGTTATAGCGTATCTTATAAGTTTAAAATTTTCTAAAAAATTATTTAAAAGAAGTGTTATGACTACTATGAAAGAGGAGGTGTAAGTATGCTTGAGATAAAGGGTTTAAATAAATATTTTAATCGTTTTAAAAAGAACGAAATTCATGTTTTAAATCAAGTTAATCTTACGCTTGAAGATACTGGATTAGTAGCTTTACTTGGACCAAGTGGTTGTGGTAAAACGACATTTTTAAATGCTATTGGAGGAATGGATACTTTTAAGGGAAATATTTACTTAAATGGTAAAAAGATTAGTTCTAAACTAATGGGACGAGTTGATAAGATAAGGAATTTAGAAATTGGTTATATTTTTCAAGATTATAAATTAATTGATGATAAAAGTGTTTTTGATAATGTGGCTTTAGTTCTTACAATGATTGGGATTAAGGATAAAAAAGAGGTAAAAAAACGAGTCGAATTTTTATTAGATAAAGTTGGAATGCTTAGATATAAAAAGCGACCTGCGGGAATGTTATCAGGTGGAGAAAGACAAAGAGTAGGTATTGCGAGAGCATTAGCTAAAGATCCTGATATTATTTTGGCAGATGAGCCTACTGGTAATTTGGATAGTAAAAATTCATTAGAAATAATGAAGCTTATTAAAGCAATCTCTAAAGAAAAGTTAGTAATTTTAGTTACACATGAGGAAAATTTGGCTAAGTTTTATGCAAGTAGAATTATTGAAATACAAGATGGAAAGATTATTAATGATTATATAAATGAACATGATGATGAGTTAGATTATATGATGGATAATTGTTTATATCTAAAAGATTTTAATGAAAAAAAGTATGTCGACGAAGTTACAATTTATAGTGATCAGCCAATATCTATTAAATTAGATGTTGTGGTACGTGGAAATAATGTTTATATAAAAAGTGATGATTTTCATAAGATAGAAGTAATTGATCAATATTCTAGTATTGAGATGGTTGATGATCATTATAAAAAGATTGGTAAAAAAGATATTGATGAGGCAACTTTTGATTTTAAAAATATTATTAATAATCAATATAAGAGAAAATATGCATCGATTATTAATCCGTTTCAAATGATTTATCAGGGATTTAAGAAAGTATTTGATTTTTCTATACTGAAGAAAATATTATTATTAGGCTTCTTTGTTTCAGCAATGTTTATTATGTATTCTTTTAGTACAATGTTTTCTTGTTTTGTGATACATGAAGAGGATTTTGTTAGTAAGAATAAAGAATATTTACTAATAAACAATAAAGGGGTTAAGGTAGATGATTATTTAAGGTATGAGGATAATAGTAATGTTAATTATTTATTACCTGGAGATTCTATAATAAATATGAATTTAGTATCTAATGACTATTATCAGACTAGTCAATATCCTATGAGTTTTTCTGGATCACTTTCATCTATTGATTTAATAGATAAAGAAGATATTATTAGTGGAAGTGGTATTAATTCAGAAAAAGAAATAATTATTGATAAAATGGTTTCAAATCAGATAATTAATGGTGATGTTCCTAGTAAAATGCGAGGAATTTATACTGAAGAAGATTTACTAGGTAGAGAAGTATCAGTAAATCATTTAGGTACATTTACAATAGTGGGGATTGTTGATAAAAAGAGTCCATCTATTTATGTAAATTCCGATTTAATGATTCCACTACTTTTTTATAGTAAAGATCAAAATGAGGAAGCGTCTGTTAGTGATTCATCTTTTGTAGATTATCATTTGTATGAAAATAAAGTTGAAATTAGGGGCGGAAGAGCGCCTTCAAATGATTATGAAGTTATGGTTAATGTTGATCAAAAGGAACAAATGCCTTTAAATAAGAAAATTAAAACTAAGATAAATGGAGTAGAACTTACTGTTGTTGGATATTATTATAGTAAGTATAATGAACATTATAATTTAGTAAATCCTAAGATGGTTAAATATGAATTAATTGCTAATAGTGATAATGTAACGTTATATTGTGAGGATAAAGATAAGTGTCTTATGGATTTTAGAAATGATAATTTAAACATAATAGATTCTTATCAAGAAAGTAGAGATGGTTATATAGAAAAAAATAAAGAGAGAGTTAGAAATACTTTAGTAGTATCTGGTATTATTTTGATAATCTCATTTATAGAAATAATTTTAATGATTAGATCTTCATTTCTTTCTAGAATAAAGGAAGTTGGAATTTATAGGGCTATTGGAGTTAAAAGAAGAGATATTTATAAGATGTTTTTTGGAGAAATTTTTGCAATTACTACGCTTACTAGTTTACCAGGGGTTTTATTAATGGCCTATATACTTCAAAAACTTTCTACTATTTCAATGATGAAAAATTATATCTTTATAAATTGGTGGCTGGTTATTTTAACTATTATTGTTGTTTATATATTTAATTTGATAATTGGTTTATTGCCAGTTTATAATACTATTAGAAAGCGACCAGCTGCTATTTTAGCAAGATATGATTATGATTAAAGGTTATATGTAAAAATTGGAAGGCAAACCTTGTTTGAGGTTTGTTTTCTTTGTGTTATAATTACAATTAGGAGGAAGTTTATGGAGATTTTTAAAAAGATTATTTTAGGTGTTAGTAGAGTTGTTTTATTTTTTAGTTTATTTTTACTATTAAGTAGTTTTGCGATGGATGGAATGGTAAGGCTTGGAATTAGTTCTATTGTTAGTGAAAGTTTGATGCAAGACTCTACTTTTGATGATGCTATAGAAGATAAGGAAAAAATAAATGAATTATTTCAAAAAACTGAGACACAAGAGTTTGTTAGAAAATATTTTGAACCGGTGATTAGTGGGGATGTTGATATTTCAAAAGTTAATCTTGGTGGAGATATTTTAGAGTTTGTAGAGCACAATAAAGAAAAAATTGAAGAGGTTATTGGACAGCCAATTGATATGGAACGAGTAGAAGAATTTACTAAGAGTAAAGAAATGGCTACATTAAATGATGGTTATATTGAAGTAGTATCTAAAGCTAATGATGCAGTGCCAACGGAAGTGAAAAATGTGATTAAGATTTGTAACTTTATTTTATCTGGTAGGTTTAGAATCATGATGGGACTTATTAGCTTACTAACTATAGTAATAATAGCTTTTATAAAAAAATCTTATTATGATTGGATAGGAATAGTTGGGAATGATTTAATTGGATGTGGAAGCATTGTTTTGATTGGTTCTGTAGGAGGTTTATTAGTTCTAAATGCAATGTTTGATGCGTTAAAATTAGGTAATATTACTTTTAAGTTTGGAAATGTTGCGATTGTTTCGGGTGGGGCAATTGTGGTTGGAATTATATTAAAGTTTATTTATAAAATTCTTGATAAAAAATTTTGTAGAATAAAAACAGAAGCTTAATTAATATCTTCTGCTTTTTTATATATTTGATGATTATTTAGGAGACGTTCATTGGTTGGGGATTTTTCTAGAGCTAGTGTATTGAAGTAAATTGCATAATTATATTTTTTTAGGTTGTAGCAGGCAATTGCTAGGAGATCATAGATAGTGCTGTCCCAACTGAAAACTTCATTAATATACGTTTTTTCATGGTGAGTTATTTGTAAAGCTTTAAGGCAAAGCCTTTCAACTTCTTGGAAGTTGCTTAATTCATATTCTAGAATAGCTTTTTCTACAAAGGCATCTCTTAAGTGTGGGGCTTCTTTAATCGCTTTATCGTAATAAAATTTAGCTTCGGGATAATTTTTAAGATTTTTATATGATCTAGCAATGAAACGATATGATGCAGCTCGTTCATCTTTCCAAGTGGCATTTTTTAGATTAAGATGTTTCTTTAAAGTGGTTATAGCTTCGTTCCATTTACTGTAATATATGTATTCACGACCAAGATAGTGCATATTGCGGTCATCTTCAGGATCTTCTTGAACAGATAATTCTAGTAATGGTAAGTAAGAACCACGCGATTTTGAATTGTCTGGATAGTGATTTAAGGTTATTTCATTGATAGTAATTACTTGTTCTTGTTCTTTTGTTGATTTTAATATTTCATGAACCGGATGAGTCCAAATGTAATTTTTGCGGGTATGAATTTTTTCAATATAAAAATTTACTAGAGGTTGGTTATTCTCATCTAAAGACCAATTGTAGTTATATCTAGCGCGGGTTGTGTCTTTTTGCCAAGCATCTTCTAATTTTTTGCGCCAACCCTTTTCAAATACTTCATCTAAATCTGTACAAACACATATGTCAGTATCTTCAGGAACTAAACTTAATGATTCGTTTCTTGCGACATCAAATCTCCACGGTGTAATAATTTTTCTTGTTACGTTAACGCCACATGATTCTAAAAGTTCTTTGGTATTATCGGTAGAACCGGTATCTAAAACGAAAATTTCATCGGCTTCTTTCATTGATTCAACCCAACGTTTGACAAACTTTTCTTCATTTTTAGCTATTGCATATACACAAATTTTTATAAATCGTCACATCCTTTATAATTAAACTTATAGTCTTCAAAATAATTTTATGTGTAGTTATTTAAATTATGTTATAACGGGTGGGAAAATATGGTTTATTTTAAAGGCTTTTTATAGAAAAAATGTAGCCGTTTTTTTTGGCTACATTTATATTTTTTATTATATTGGATAGAAGTATTAAAACTATTTTGTAATAATTTCGGCTTTACACGAAGAGACAAATGTTGGATCAGAATTGTTATTAGATACTAAGACAATCATACCAAAAACATTTTGTATTACACTGCCACTTCCAACAGTTTGTCCACCAGAGTTAATACTAACATCTGCTGTTCCAACTGGTAAGTATGATCTAATGGCTGCCTCACAATCTGCATCGCATCCTGTGGGTTGTGGGGTTGGTGCTGGTAAATATGTAATGGAATCATTATATGTTGCACTAGTAATTCTAATAGCTGCTATTTTACATAATGAAATAGCCTCTTCAACGACGCCCTGACTATTTTCTAATTCTAGTATTCCTGAGTTTGGATTGTTATTAGGTCCAGGTAATAATGAGCCTAGTCTTCCACTTGCATTATTACCACTTTCCATGCTGATAATTACGTTATCATCAGGATATAATTCGATTAATTGTGTTATTACATTTCTTAATTGTTCTACGCAAAAACATGAAGTACTATTAGCGTTATTTCCTTGAGGTCCGGTAGGCCCTGTTGGTCCAGTGACACCTTGAATACCTTGAGGTCCGGTAGGTCCTGTTGGTCCAGTGACACCTTGGATACCTTGAGGTCCAGTGGGTCCAGTTGGCCCAGTTATACCTTGAATACCTTGAGGTCCGGTAGGTCCAGTTGGCCCGGTTATACCTTGAATACCTTGAGGTCCGGTAGGCCCTGTTGGTCCAGTGACACCTTGAATACCTTGAGGTCCGGTAGGCCCTGTTGGTCCAGTGACACCTTGGATACCTTGAGGTCCGGTAGCTCCAGTAGCTCCAGTAGGTCCGGTTAATCCCTGGATTCCTTGTGGTCCTT
>CAZTRE010000049.1:0-7898 GCA_964616405.1 uncultured Mycoplasma sp.
TATGTTAGAAAAATTAAAAAATATTGCTCAAATTCATATTGAAAAGAGTAGTAATCCCGAAACGATTAGAAAGTATGAACTTATAAAAAAACTATTAGAAGACTCTGACTGCTTTTTTAAAATTCCTGTTGACTCTGGGATTAATATTTTACTAGATTTAGGATTTACTAAAGAAGAGGCTATAAAAATATATCAAGAATTAATAAGTTATAAAAATTATAAATAAAAAAGTTCAATTAATTGAATAATTGAGCTTTTATGTTGCCTCAGAATAAATTTCTTCATTATATATATGTTCTGTTGTATCTAAACTATGTAATGTTTTCGTATCTATTAAAAAGTATTTATCATCTAAAATTTGTGTTCCATTTGTAGTAACAGGATCATCCCAGGTCAAATCTAAATGATACCAATTTCCATTCACATAAACAATATTCCAAACATGAGTATTACTCGCCACCCGATAACTTTTAATTCCTAGTTTATCCAAAAACAGTTGCATGGCATCACTATATCCACCACAGATTCCAAATCCTTGAAGTAGGGGACCATAAGCAATATCAGACTTATAATTAATAATAGTTCTATTACTTCGATCAACATCATACCGTGTATTATTAATAATATAGTCATGGATAATTTTTATTTTTTCTACATCAGTTTCTGCAAAAGATAAAGAGGAAGCAATAATTTGATTAACTTTCGCATCTGTCGCCTCAATCATTTTTTGATCATAATTTTTAGATATAGTAATTGTAACTTTTCCTAAAGAATTATACTGTGTTTCAATATGCTTAAAACTATTATATGGATGTACAAAATTATTAATATGAGATAGCACTTCTTGATCGTTTGCTAAACTTTTGACATCATCAGTACAATTGGTATATTCATTTGGACAATAAAACGAAAAAGTTTCTTGCCCAGAATTTATAATAGTATAAAATATATTTCTAATATCAACTATATTTTCTGGTTCAAAATCATCAGTGTTCTTTACATATTCAAAATTATATTCTCGATAATATTCATTTTTCTCTATTTCTATATTAGCAGAAGCAACATTTCTAATGACTTCCTGATAAATATTTGTAATTTCTTCTTCAAATATAAAAAATAACCATGCACCAACTAAAAAAAATATTAACGTATAAACAATTTTTCTCATCATCAAGCCTCCAGTTACTCTAACTTCATTTTAAACTAGTTTTCAAAGGAAGTAAAGCAATAAAAAAACCAATTATTGATAATTGGCTTATTCCATTGTATTTCTCATTTTAGTAAGTCTTGATTTTAAACGAGCAGCTTTATTTTTATGTACTAATCCACTTGACATAGCTTTGTCAATTCTTTGTATAGCGATATTTAAATTATTGCTTGCTGCTTCTTTGTTTCCTGCGATAACTTCTTTTTCAAATTTCTTAATAGCAGTTCTCATACTAGAAGTTAATAAAGTATTAACATCAGTCTTCTTAGCATTTGAACGCATACGCTTTTTAGCACTTTTAATATTTGGCATCTTTTTCACCTCACTTTTGTAAACAAATCAATTTTACCAAAAAAAACACAAAAAAGCAAATAATTTTTACTATTTTAGTAAATATTATTATTAGGTGATACTATGCATACTATAGATTTATCAAACATTCCTTTACGAACAGACTTAATAGTTGAAAATAAAGATCAAACGAACTATCAAACAACTACTAAAGAACTAGAAAATATAAAGATAGAAACAACCGTTTCAAATGACTCAGTTTCAAGATATACCACCATTTCATTTTTGGACATTTCTGATAAAGACAACCATAAAAAAGTGGAAAGTATATTTATAAAGGAGTTAAAACCTTATGTTGAATCGCTCCATTTAAAAGAAAACGATCCTATACTTGTTGTAGGTCTTGGTAATTCATCATCCACTCCCGATTCTCTAGGACCAGAAACCATTAAACAAATTTTAGTTACGAGATATTTATTTGCTTTAGGAGAAGTAGAAGAAGGCTATCAAAATGTTGCTGCTATAACGCCAGAAGTAACGGCAACAACTGGTATCGAAACTAGCGAATTAATAACGAGCCTCGCTAAAAATATAGAAGCTAAACTTCTAATTGTGATTGATGCTTTAGCGGCATCATCTTTATCAAGAGTAAACAAAACAATTCAAATAACTAATACCGGAATTCATCCTGGCAGTGGAGTAGGTAATAATAGGAAAGAAATCAATGAAAAAACTTTGGGAATCCCTGTAATTGCCATAGGTGTTCCAACCGTGGTAGATGCCGCAACAATTGTAAGCGATACATTTAAATATATGGAAAAACAATTTAGCTATAAATTAAATAATATAAATAATGCATCTTTAAAGTTAGTGCCTGTTGCTAATCAAGACTATAGTAAAGAAGAAAGAAATCTTTCGAAAGAAAATAAAAAAGAAATATTAGGTGAAATTGGAACCTTAACCGAGGAAGAATTTAAGCAGCTAATCTACGAAGTTCTATCACCAATCAACTATAACTTAATGGTCACTCCCACAGAAATTGATTTTCTAATTAGCAAACTAGCACTATTAATAGGTAATGGAATAAATAAATCTCTCCATCAACACTTTAATCCGACAAATACCAAGTAAAAAAAGTACTATATTTAACTTGGTGATTATATGAAGAAACGTTTTATAGCCAAAAAACCCAAAAGAAAAATTAAACCTTATTTTTCTTTTTTTGCCGTTATTATAATAATATTTGTAACTTTTGTTGTACTAGATAACTCAAAGTTAAAAATCACCGATAAAGAACTAGTAAATTACTTATTAAAAAGATCAGATTTTTTAAATGAAGATCAAACTATATATTCATATTTAAAAAATAAAATTATCGCAGTATATAACGAGCCTCTTAAATATCTAACTATTAACAATAATGGAAAAGTGCCAACTTCAAGAAATGACTCGTTGCCAACTCCCGTTATAAAAGAAGAAAATGATGCCAAGCCCTTAATCTATATTTATAATACTCATCAAGGGGAAGAATATGCCGCTTCAACATTTGTAGAGTATTCAATAAAACCAACAGTAATGATGGCGGATTATATTTTAGAAGAACAATTTAATAATGCTTCATATAATACTATCGTCGAAGAAAGAAATATAAAGGAGATTTTAAATAAACACTCGTGGAATTATGCATATAGTTATCGAGCGAGTAGAGAACGAATGGAAGATGTAAAAGATAATCATCCAAGTTTAAAATATTTTATAGATGTTCATAGAGATAGTTTACCCAAAGAAAAAACAACTGTGGAAATTGAAGGTAAAAGGTATGCCAAACTACTATTTTTAATAGGTATGGAAAACCCAACATTTCAAAATAACCTAGAATTTACCGAAGCTATAAATAATAAATTAAATGAAAAATATCCTTCATTATCTAAAGGAATATATAAGAAAAGTGGTCCAGGTGTTAATGGAATATATAATCAGGATTTTTCACCATATACTATATTAGTAGAAATGGGCGGCTATCAAAATACTCCCACTGAAGTTATGAATTCAGCCCTAGCGTTTTCTGAATGTTATTTGGAGGTGGTTAAAGCATATGAAAATTCAAAGTCTTCTTAAAACCTTTGGAATATTACTCGTGTTGTCATTTGTGGCTCTATATCTTGCCACTGTAGGCGGATATTATGAATACACTTTGAGCAATAAAAATATCTTAACGGAAGAAGCCATAAAAAGATTTGAAAGTGATGTGGCTAGTGGCAAAGAAATAGTTGCTTCTAATTATATGGTTAAGCAAAATGATTATTCCAATACCGCAAACATTTTTGCCAATAAGGTTTCAAACTTTATAGCTAAAACATATGATAAGGCAATGCGGTTTATTTTTAAAAGAATAGAGAGTACTATGTCAGGATAAAAGTACCCAGATATTTAAAGTTACATATAAAAAAGGAAACAAATCATTATAATTGTCTCCTTTTTATTTTAATAAATTTCTTTCTTAATTAATTCCAAATTACTTTCCATAATACTTATATAATCAGCTTTATCATTTCTTTCATCATCGGAAATGTTATCTAACTTATGCATCTCTAATACAGAAACTTTACTATTATCTTTAAGTAGTTTATCTACCTTATCATTTAATTCTGCTTCTTTAAAAGAATAAATGTAACTAACTTTACCATCTGTAATTAATTCTTGAACTTCACTAATAGTCTTATCCGTTGCATCACTATCAATACAATATACTTTTAAGCCAAACTTTTCTAAATATTTTAAAGCAGAATTTGCCACCACAATAGTTTTGTCATTTGTATTTTCAACATCAATCCTATAATTAGCATCCAATTCAGATAAAACAACCTTTAAGTTATCATATGAAGCATCAATTTCCTCTTTTAGTACGTTGCTGCTTATGTATTCGTCCAAACCTAATCTAACATTTTGTGCCATCATTAATAAAGAGGCAGGGTTTAACCATAATTCTTCAGGTGAATAATCAGTTTCTAAAACATAAGCTGTGTCTATAATCATTAAATTTGGATTAAGAGCTAATAAGTCAACCGCTAAATTTCTCTCTTTTTCAATCAAACCATTATATATAAATAAATCGTATTTACTAAAATCTTTCTTCTGTTTATCATTAATATTATAATTACTTATATCAACACCATCTGGGTAAATAGAAGTAATTGTTGAATGTTCACCATATAATTTTTCAGTAACATACTCGTTTGGATAATTTGTTACTAAAACATCTATTCCTTCCATATTATCACTAGTACATCCCGTAGCCCCAAGACAAATAGTTACTAATAATATTACTAATCCTAATATTTTAATTTTTTTCATCACATTTCTCCTTCTTACATTTAATAGGTACAGGATCATAACCACTTTCACCTAAAGGATTACACCTCATAATTCTTTTTAATGCCATCCAACTACCTTTAAAAGCTCCATATACGTTAATTGCCTCAATTGCATAATTGGAACATGTAGGAATAAACCTGCAATTACTATGCCAAGAACCCGGAATCTTCTGATATCCTTTAATTAACAAAATTAACACTTTTTTCATAATCTCCACCGTAATTGTATGTTATAACAAAAATATAATTTTCCTGTAAACCATATTATATATACATATTTGATTTTACTATAATTTATCAAAAATAGCAATTATAAGTATACTAAATTAAACTATTTTGATATAATGATAATGGTGAAGAATGATGGAAGAATTATTTGAAAAATTAAATCTTAAACCTAAAAATATTGAGTTATATAAAACCGCTTTTTCTCATAGTTCATATGCGAATGAGCATCGGGCTAAAGCTGATTATGAACGTTTAGAATTTCTAGGAGATGCTGTTGTAGATCTAGTTATGGCAGACTACCTATATAATAATAAGCATGAAAAAGAAGGGGAAATGACTAAGGTTCGTGCTAGCTATGTTTGTGAAAATGCTTTGAGTGAATACTCTGCAAGCTTAGGTCTAAGTAAATATATCAAAGTCGGACATGGAGAAGAAAAAGAGGGTGGAAAATATAAAAAAGCCATAGTTGCTGATATATTTGAAGCTTTTATCGGTGCAATTTATGTTGATCTAGGTTACGCTACAGCTAGAAGCACTATTTTAAAAATAGTTGTTCCTTTTATTGAAAATCCTGATATAGTTTTCTTTAGTGATTATAAGAGTTCTTTACAAGAATATGTTCAAACAACTCAAAAGAGTTTAACTTATGATTTAATAAAAGAAGAAGGACCAGCTCATGACAAAACCTTTACAATTGAAGTTAAAATTGATGATATTGTTTATGGTTTAGGAGTCGGATCATCAAAAAAAGAAGCGGAACAAGAAGCCGCGAAGAATGCTTTACAAAAATTAGCCAAATAAATTTAATTGCTATTTGGAGTAAATAATGCTATAATTACTATGGTAATTTTAACCCTTGTTATTAAAAAGAATTATTAAAATTCTTTTTCTTTTAAGAACAGAAACTAATATGTATATTTAATAAAATGAAAGGAGACAAATATGAGCAAAATAAAAATTTTTAGTTTAGGCGGTCTTAATGAAAATGGCAAAAATATGTACGTTATAAAAGTAGATAAAGATATTTTTGTATTTGACGCCGGTCTAAAGTATGATAACGATCAAAATTTAGGCATTGATTATATAATTCCAAATTTTGATTACTTAATAAAAAACAGAAAAAATATAAAAGGAATCTTTTTAACACATGGGCACGAAGGAAATATGGGGGCCGTTCCTGATATTTTGGAGGCAATGCCTAATGTCCCAATTTATGGTACAAAGTTAACCATCGAAATATTAAAAAGCGATTTAACTCAGGAGCAACTAAATAAAGCTGTAATTAAAGAAATAAAGCCCCATGTAAAACTTGTTTTTGGAAAAAACACTATATTTCCAATTAGTGTAACACATTCTATACCAGATGCAGTATGTTATGTTTTATACACTGCTGATGGAGCTATAGTTTATACAGGAGACTTTGTTTTTGATTCGACAATGATGGGGGCCTATAAAACAGATATTGGCAAATTAGCCTATGTTGGAAAACAAGGTGTATTATGCTTATTAGCCGAATCAACATATGCCGCAAGAAAAGGTCACACTTCTCCAAACAATCGAGTATCAAGTTTTATTAGGGAAGTTTTAAATAAGAATGAAAATAGAATAATTGCTACAATTTTACCAGCCCATTTCTATAGAATTCAAGAAATATTTAATGAGGTATCAAAAACTCATCGTAAAATTGTTATTATGGGCAAATCGCTACAAGAATTAATAAGTAATGCCTTAGAAAATGGTTATTTAAATATTGATTCTAGTAAAATAGGTTCGTTAACTGATTTAGAATTAAAAGATACTGTTGTTTTAATTTCTGATGAAAAAGAAAAACCATTTGCTAACCTTGAAAGAATTATCAAGGGCTATGACAAATATATTAAAATCAAAGAAACAGATACCATTTTCATAACTGAGCCAAGCTATGAAGGAATTGAAAAAAGAACAGCTGTCATAATGGATGAAATTGCCATGCTTGGAGCCAATGCAGTAAGTCTATCTGCTAAAAAACATTTACTGCATCATGCCTCTAGCGAGGATTTAATGCTGATGATCAACTTAATGAATCCAAAATATTATTTTCCAGTTAAGGGAGAATACAGAAATCAATATGCCAATGCCGAAATTGCTGAAGAATTAGGTATTCCAAAAGAAAATATTATTTTGAAACAGAATGGCGATGTCCTTGAATTAGTTAAAGGTAAAAATACCAATTCTGTTGAACATGTTGACGTTGACGAAATCTTAATTGATGGCAAAAGCCAAGGCGATATTGGCTCATTAGTTTTGAAAGATCGTGAAATGCTAGGAGAAAATGGTATAGTTATAATTAGCTGTACATTAGACCGTGAAACAAAACAGATTTTAGGTGGTCCAGAAATATTAACCCGAGGCTTTATTTACGTCAAAGAAAGTCAGGACTTATTAGAAGAAACTAAGCAGATATCTCGTGAAGTAATAGAAAAAAATATTGGAGAAAATGCTAAACGTGTCGATTATGCAAAAATTAAAAATGATGTTCGTGATATTTTAGGTAAATTCTTTTCCCATGAAACCGAATCGAAACCAATGATTATTACTGTTATTCAAGAAATTTAAAAAGAGTTAAAAGCTCTTTTACCTGTCTCCGTAACTCAGTTGTATAGAGTAACCCTCTCCTAAGTAAAGAGTTGGGGATATGAGAAAAAGATAAACCCTTTATCTAAAGGGATTTATGTCTTCGTAGCTCAATTGGATAGAGCACGGCCCTCCTAAGAGTTTGGTGAAAATAAAGGTAAATGCTTAGGAAACCTTTATTTTAA
>CAZTRE010000050.1:0-1900 GCA_964616405.1 uncultured Mycoplasma sp.
TCTTATTCATTTTTATCATACCTTTCTTAGTTTTATTACATTTTTATGATAACATCCCCCCCCCCCACGTCAAGTGGCGGGTAGAGGGATTGTCAGTTCTTTACACTAAATTTATTTTATCTTGCATCCTAAACTTATTACAAAAAAAGAATTACTATACAGTAAGTAATTCTTGTTCTTTTTCTTTTAGTTTTTCTTCCACTTTCTTATTGTAGTCATTAACCATGTCTTGGATATCTTTTTCCATACCCTTTTCTTGATCCTCAGGTAATTCTAATTTTTCAACTGCAACAATTCCGTCATGTCTAATATTTCTAATTGTTACCTTTGTTTCCTCTGCTAAAGCCTTAACCTGTTTAGCAAGTTCCCTTCTTCTATCTTCAGTAAGTTCTGGAATAACTATACGTATAGTCTCGCCATCATTTCCTGGATTATATCCCAAATTAGAAGCTAAAATAGCTTTTTCAATTCCCGATAAACATCCTTTATCAAAAGGCTTAATTAATAATTGTCTTGCTTCTGGTACTGAAATAGTAGCTAATTGTTTTAATGGTGTCATACTTCCATAATAATCAACCATTATTCCATCTAAACTAGATGGGTTTGCTCTTCCCGCTCTAACTGTTGTAAATCTTTTTTCTAAAGACTCAATGGCCTTATCCATTTTTTCTGTAAGTTCCAACATAATCATGTCGCTATCCATATTAATCTCATCTCTCCTTAATTCATACTATTATTATATTATAATTATTGATTAAAATAAAGAAAAACCAGAAGTTTGTTAATTATAAACGTTCTAGATTAAAAGCATTGGCTTGCTCTCCACCATCACCAGTAGACTCTTCATCCACCATAGGGGTCAATATCGGCATTGGATTAACCTCTGATGCAAAAGAAGGCATCGCTTCACCCCTAGGTGTATTAGCACCAGATAAGTTAGGCAAAGTTGTAGTGTTATCTGCCGCATTAGTTAAACTATCTTCAATCAACTGTAATTGTAAAACCGGAGTTCCATCAGTTATACTTTCTTCTCTATCTTCATCTTCTCCAACTGAAAATACATTTGAAATTGTCGTAGATTTTTCGTCATTTTTCTCATCATCCAAAGCTTTTTTAGGTTTAGTAAAATCTGGAATTTTCATACTTGCTTCACTAAATGCTGTTGGTTCTTGAACAAAAGCTGAAGTGCCTTGTTTTTGTAACATTTCATATATTTGTCTCATATTTTCAGGGGTCAATGGAGGCAAATCTTCAATTTTACCACCAAAAGGCGTTAGCTGTTGTTGACCATTATCTGGCTTAGACTCAGTTTGATCACTCGCAAGAGAATTTTTTATTTCTAAATCTAATGCTTTAAATTCATCATCTACAAGTCCCATATAAGAAATAGTCCCAATTTGATCATGGTCAAATAAAGCAACATCTTCACCCGCTAAATTACCTTCTGGAAATAAGCATCCCACATAATCATAAACTCTATTAGGATCTTCTGGTACTGCCGAACAATACCCAGTAATCATCATTCTCTTTGTTGCACCCTCAAGTAACACAATTGTTCCTATTGGCAAAAACTTTTCTTTCATAATTATCTCAACCCTTCTAATAGTCTTTTTAATTTATACCACACATTTTATCTTCAGTATATAATCCAGTATTATCATTCAAGTCATAAATAAATTCGATACACCTACCATTAGTATTAGTATCTAAAACTTGAAAGATTATATTCTTCTCTTGTACCTTACTAGAATAGAAACTTCCTATATTATTGATTATACCATAATCATGTATTATTTTTCCATCAATTGTAGAAAGTTTTATCATACCATCTTCTTCTATTAAAAAGTATTTTTCCCCGGCATTTCCATAAACTTTATTATTTTCAAAATATTTCTTACCT
>CAZTRE010000050.1:2000-7594 GCA_964616405.1 uncultured Mycoplasma sp.
AAGTTTTCTTTTGAAGCACTTGGTTTATTTAATGTTGCCTTACCACTATTCATCTCTACATATACTTTTAATTTATTACTAACTATATCCTTAACTTCCCCATAAGAATACTTTGTCATTATCCCATTAATACTACACTTATTTAAATATATAGTGCCATCTTCGTATACTTTATTTTCATGACATTTAATTTTTTCTTTAGACTTAACTAATTTAACTGCTTCCTCATATTTAAGTAACACCTTATTAGTTTCAAGTTCTTCACTAATCACTTTTTCTAAATCCGTACCATATTTATCAATTAACTTTTCCTTCTGTTTCTCAGTTAACTCTTTTTCAACAACAACTTTATCTTTTTTTACTTCTTCTTTACCCGTGAAAATTAAAATACCAATAATAAATCCTATAATCAATATAACTCCAATTACTAAAGCAATAATTATTTTTACTTCTTTTTTCATCTTCTTATTAACAATATCACTAAGTGGACTCTTATCAACAAAAGTATTAGACATTTCATTTCCTTCATTTACCACAACAGTACTTTTATTTTCTTTTGTCTTTTCTAAATCATCATCAACCGATTCTTCTACTGCCGCCAAATTTACTTTTGTTGTCTCATCTGATATTATTGCCTCGTCCCTTACTTCATTCGCATCAAATATTTTTGTATCAGTCGCATCAAATCCTTTAAATTCTTTAGTTCCGTCAAGTTGTTCTATTTTTTCTATATGCTCATGTCTTCCTTTTTGCATTCTTCTCCCAGTTGCCATTTTACTATTATCCGCATCTGATCTGTGTCTGTTATTTTCTTCTAGCTTTTTTAATTGCTCATCTAAGTTTTCAATCATATCATCATCTTTTGCCAAACTCTCATCACCTCTATCTTATAAAAGTATATCAAAATTAAAACCATTTGTAAAAAAGAAAAAGAACTTCTTTTAAAAGAAGTTCCTAATATATAAATTTAATTATCCGTTAATTTGAGACATTACTTCATCAGCAAAGTTTTCTTGACGTTTTTCAATACCTTCACCAACAGCAATTCTTACCATTGATAATACTTCTCCACCATTATTCTTAACATAATCAGCTACACTCATACTAGAATCCTTGATGAAAGTTTGTTCAACTAAACAAATTTCTTTATAGAATTTATTTAATCTACCAGTAACCATTTTTTCAGCTATATTTTCAGGTTTTCCTTCAGCCATAACTTGTTCTTTAATAATCTTTGCCTCTTTTTCAACAACTTCTGCTGGAATACTATCTCTGTTTAAACCAGTTGGGTTCATAGCACATGCTTGCATTGCAACGTCTTTTGCAACTTCTTCATTGCTACCTCTAACTACTACGATAGTACCAATCTTACCACCCATATGTTTATAAGTACCAAATACTGAATCATCTTCTTTAGTTACTTTTACAAATCTTCTAAAACTAATTTTTTCTCCAATCTTAGCAACTAAAGCTACTAACTTATCATTAATTGTTTCGCTACCATCTTTAATTGCTAAAACATCTTCCACTGTATTAACATCATTAGCTAAAATTTGATCAGCTAAATAATCTACAAAATTAGTAAATTCTTCATTCTTAGCAACAAAGTCTGTTTCAGAGTTAACTTCTAACATAACAGCTGTATTGCCATCAACTTTAATTTGACATAATCCCTCAGCAGCAATTCTTGATTCCTTCTTAGCTGCTTTAGCAATACCCTTTTCTCTTAACCAATCAATTGACTTTTCCATATCTCCGTTATTTGCTTCTAGAGCCTTTTTACAGTCTAACATTCCAGCCCCAGTTTTTTCTCTTAATTCTTTTACATCACTTGCTTTAAACATATATATCCTCCTCTTTGTTTTTTCATAATAATTATAACGTATTTTATGCAATTTAAAAACAATTTTTAATAAATTAAATAAAAAAAGGATGGGGTTCCATCCTCCTACCTTATTTTTGTTAATTACTTAGTTAAAGCTTCAATTATTTCAGCTTTTTTCATTCCTGTTACAGAAATCTTCTTACTTGCAGCAATTTCTTTTAATTCAGCAACTGTCATTTTTGAATAATCAACCACTTCAGCTTTTTCTTCTTTTACAGTTTCTTCTTTCTTTTCTTCTTGAACAGGTTTTACTTCTTCTTTAACTTCAACTGTAGCTGTTTCTTCTTTTTTAACAGCTTTCTTTTCAGCTTTATTCTTATCTTCTTCACTTATATAATCAATAATTTCATTTCCATTAACTTTAGCAATAGCATTAGTTAAAACACCAATTAATAATTTAACAGAACGAACTGCGTCATCATTACCAGGAATAACATAATCTACCATATCTGGATCACAGTTAGTATCAACGATACCAAATACTGGAATTCCTAAAATACGAGCTTCTTTGATTGCGATTTCTTCTTTGCGAGGATCAACAATAACCATAGCTTGAGGCATTCTCTTCATTTCACGAATTCCTCTTAGGTTTTTATTTAATTTGTCATATTCTTTTCTTATTTGGATAACTTCTTTTTTAGGAAGTGCTTCGAAAGTACCATCTTTTTCCATATTTTCGATTTCTTCCATTCTTCTAATTCTTGAACGAATTGTTTTAAAGTTAGTTAATGTTCCACCTAACCATCTTTCATTTACGAAATAGTTATCAGTTCTAGTAGCACATTCTTCTGCAGCTTCTTGAGCTTGTTTCTTAGTTCCTACGAATAATACTTTACCACCATTTTCACAAATAGCGCTCATAGCAGCATAAGCTTCTTCTAATTTTTTAACTGTTTTTTGTAAATCGATAATATAAATATCATCTCTTGTAGTGAAGATGTATTCTTTCATCTTTGGATTCCATCTTCTCTTTTGGTGTCCAAATTGTACACCAGCTTCTAATAAATAATTCATTGATACAATTGTCATAATTTTTTCTCCTTCGTTTTTCCTTCTACTAATTTCCACTACTTATCACCTTCTTCGGCACTAGATAAGCAAATCCATTAGTATGTTTATTTTTTTACTTACTTAAAGCTTCAATAATTTCAGCTTTTTTCATTCCTGTTACAGAAATATTTTTGCTTGCAGCAACTTCTTTTAATTCAGCAACTGTCATTTTTGAATAATTAACTTCCTCAGTTTTTTCAGTCTTTACTTCTTTTGTAGCCTTAGTTTCTTTCTTAGCTGTTGCTTTAACTGTCTTTGTTTCTTTAGCTGCTCCAATTGTAACCTCTTTACCAGTTACTTCTGCAGATTTAGTAATCTTACCAGCTTTTCCGTCTTTAGCAACTTTTACTAATTCACTAAACATTTTTGGATCATTGATAGCGATTTCTGATAACATCTTTCTATTGATTTCAACACCAGCCTTAGTTAAACCTTCAATAAATCTTGAATAACTAATATCATTTTGACGACAAGCTGCATTGATACGAGTAATCCATAACTTTCTAAAATCTCTCTTCTTTTGTTTTCTGTCTCTAAATGCATATTGTCCAGAATGCATTAATTGTTCTTTTGCTGTTTTATATAATCTATGCTTACTACCAAAGTAACCTTTAGCAGCTTTTAATACTTTTTTGTGACGAGCTTTAGTAACTGCTCCATTTTTAACTCTTGCCATTTTTTAGTCCTCCTTCATTTATTTAGATTAGATTATATTTTTTAATCTATTTTGATCTGCCTTACTTAAGTTAGATCCTTTTCTATTCTTTCTATTAACATTTTGTGGTTTAGAACCTGTATTATGTCTGCTTCCAGGTTTTCCAATTTTGTAATCATTCTTACGAGCTTTAATTACTTTAGCTGTACCTTTATGTGTTTTAATTTTTGGCATATTTTAAATCCTCCTACTATTATTTCTCTTTTTTTGGTACTAACAACATTGTCATTGTTCTACCGTCTAATTTAGGCTTTTGCTCTATATCCGCATAATCTGTAACACGAGATGCAAAACGTTCTAGAACTTCCTTACCAAGTTCAGTATGAGCCATTTGACGACCCTTAAATCTGATTGTAAGTTTAACTCTATCACCTTTTTCTAAGTACTTAGTCGCATTTCTAAGCTTAGTTTCAAAATCTCCCACGTCGATAACTGGTGATAATCTGAACTCTTTTAACTCAGACATATTAGCTTTTTGCCTCTTTAATGCTTCTTTTTCCTTTTTTTGTTTTTCATAACGGTACTTGTTATAGTCCATTACTTTACAAACTGGTGGATTAGCATTAGGACTAAGTAATACTAAATCAAGTGATGCATAAGAAGCTAATGTTCTAGCATCTTGAATTGACTTAACTCCAACTTGTTCTCCATTAGGTCCAATAACTAATACTTCACGAGCTTTGATTTGTTCATTAATCAACAAGCCATTCTTATTGTTTGCGATAAAAAACACCTCCATTAAATAAGAAAAGCGGATATAAATTTTATATCCGCACAAAACCCATTATAATTAATTTAAATAATTATCATTGGCATTTGACCCATCACTATTCGCTGATCAGGTGGATATAAATCTCTTTCCTTTTTTCTCGACTAGTAATATTATATGCAACCATATTTCATTTGTCAACCAAAAATTAATAATTTCCTAAAAACTGATATGATAACATTAACATTTCCTTCTATCATCACTTGATATTTATTCGCTTTTCTTGTAACATTTAACTTTTTGATTCTCAACCACTGAAAATATTGAATCAAAAGCTACTCTTTTCTCTATTTTATGCTCTAATAATTTTTTCGCAGCAATTTCCTTTTTTTCGTCTTCTGATAAAACCTTTTTACCATTTACATAACATCCAACCCAATCATAATTCATAGCCTTTTTTAGTAGTTCTAAATTTCTTTGTGTAGGGCAACGAAATTTATTGGTTCCTAAAACTATCTTGAGACCACAATTAGTTAAATCACAATCATCAATTAAACAATCATCACCATGTAACTTCACAAAAGAATCTACTACAACACCACATCTATTTGACAAATCAATACCTTTTAAGCAGGAATGTATCGCTGTCAAATAACATTCTGAATTAAGCGATAATCCTGTTTCAACTATATTAGAGCCACAAATATATATAGGCCCAGCACCATGTACATTTTGCTTTGAAAAATCAAGACCGGAAAAGTTACAATTAATAATATCTAAACTAAGCTTATGTTTTGCTTCAAATGTTTTTGTCAAATCAATAGGCGCATTTGTTCCACTATAATCAATAATCATCTCTTTTTTCTTCCAACTTTTTCTAATTTGTTTTATCAAGTCTATAATATCTTCTGTCACTCTCCAATAGTTAAATTTTTTACTTAATTGGTCATCATCGGCATCAAGAATTCCAAAAGATACATCTGAAAAATCCACTTCACTTAAATCTATTTTCCGTAAAACATCTCCTGAACGTACTGGTAATTTTACTTTTATATTTTTTTCTTTATCAAGAGTTACTTCTTCAAATAACAAATCTTCAAGTACATCTTTATCAAGATGAACTCTCTGTCCCTTTGGCAAATCTTCCAATCTTTTTCCTAATTCCTCAAACAATTCATCTTTTTCTTTAATACTCAATTTCATAATTACAATCTCCACACAATAATAAACTTTTT
>CAZTRE010000051.1:0-6305 GCA_964616405.1 uncultured Mycoplasma sp.
GATAACGAAGTAGGGTACATATCCTTAAACTCATACAAACCATAAGTTTTAAGTAAATTAATAACATAGTCAATATTTTCCTTAGTCAGTTTATTAGAAACTTCCAATCCAATTAAGCAATTATCCAATATAGTTCTCCAATTAAATAAACTATCATCCTGCAACATATAGCCAATTGTAATATCTTTGTGGAAATAAACATTTCCACTCGATTTATCAGTTAATCCCGCTAATATAGATAAAATAGTCGATTTACCACAACCACTAGGACCAACAATAGTAATAAATTCACCCTCATGGACATCAAAACTAATATCGTTTAATGCCACAACATCACTATCTTTGCCAAAATAAGTTTTCCCCAAATTAGCAATGCTCAATAATTTATTTTTCATTATAAATCAAATCACTATAGTTAACTTTTGTATCAATTGCTCCATAATCTAACATAATATCTTGCAAATGATCAAAAGACTTTTTACTAAATTTTGTAGTTTTAGGCCAAGCTTCAATTCCTCTATATCTTGCTACAACTTTTTCTAGATCATTAAGTGATGTATCAGGGAACTGTGGAAGTATTACTTCCGCAACTTCTTTATCTGTATGCGTATGTACAAAATCAATTCCTTTTTGAATGGCCTTAGTGAAGTCTGATATCACATCTTTATTTTCTTTTATGTAACTCCCTCTAGCTGAATAAGAAGTGTATGGTACAACCCCACCTAACTCCCCAATAGAAGCTACTACATATCCATATCCATTATTCTCTAAGTCTAAAGCACTAGGTTCAAATAGTGTCTAGATAATCATTAAAAATGATTTCAAACATATCCTTATAGTATGAAAGGACTGATATTTATAAAAACAAACGCTTTTTCTACTCTTGAGAGCATTTATCTTGAATTATCACTAGATATTAATAGAATGCTTTACTCCAAAAATATTATTACCTATCAAATATTTAAACAAATAGAAGATAAACTGCTTAAAAGTTAAAGAGGGTGATAAAAATAGATCTTTATACTATAAGACAACAATTAAATTCAGGTATTCCGCTAACTAAAATTCCTTTACGAGTAACGGATTATTCTCGAGTTTCTACAACTAATAAAAATCAACAAACTTCTCTTAAAAACCAAGTTGAACATTTTGATCAAATGATTAAAGATACCCCAGCGTGGACATATGTTTCTGGTTATATTGACGATGGTATAACCGGAACAAGTGATATTAAAAGAGATAACTTTATGCAAATGATTGAAGATGCTAAAAATAATAAGTTTGATCTTATTATAACTAAAGAAATATCAAGGTTTTCTAGAAATACGCTTGACAGTATTAAATACACAAGAAAACTTCTAGAATATGGCGTAGCCGTCCTTTTTATAAATGATAATATTAATACAGCTCTCCCAGATTCAGAACTTCGACTCACTATTATGGCCTCAATGGCTCAAGATGAAATAAGACGTCTATCTGAAAGAGTAAAATTTGGAATGCAGGCCGCTATAAATAGGGGTACAATACTTGGTAATAACATGTTATATGGCTATAAAAAAAATAAAGAAACCGGTAATTTAATAATCATTGAAGAAGAAGCTAAACAATTAAGAAGAATTTTTACTATGTATGCCATAGATAATTTATCTATAAATAAAATAACTAATATTCTAAACTCAGAAGGAATAAGAACCTCTCAAAATAAATTATGGACAACAACGACCATTCGTAGAATGCTAAAAAATCCTAAATATAAAGGCTATTACTGTGGAAAAAAAACAGAAATAGCAAATTATATGACTAAAAAAGTAAAATACCTTCCAAAACAAAAATGGATTATTTATGAAGATAAAACAAAAATACCACCAATTGTTTCAAAAGATATTTGGGCTAGAGCCAATAAAAGACTAAATACTAGGAATTTAAAATTCGGCTCAGCCCAGCCAACTAAAGAACTATATAAAAATAGATATCCCTTGAGCGCTAAAATATATTGTCAAGAGCATGGCACGGTCTTTAGAAGAAGAAAGCAAAAAGAAACGATCTGGAACTGTTCAACCTATTTAACAAAAGGTCTTATCTCTTGTGCCTCTCCCCATCTAAAAGAAGAAGAAATTTATCAAATATTAACGGATATATTTAATAAACTACTAAAAAGCAAGGCATCTATTACTAAAAAATTATTGCTTTTATACAAAAATAATTATTCTAAGCAAGAAGAATTAAATAATTATCAATCTAAAAGAACAGAAATACTCTCAAAAAAACAAAAAATTTTAGAACTAGCCTTAGATCATATTATATCCAATCAAGATCTAAAAAAAGAAAATGACTTATATAATGCCAAATTACAAATGATAGATGAAAAAATAAAATTATTAGAAAATATGCCAGCTATAATTAATAAAGCTAATTTAGAAAAAGAAATAAATTTTTATTTTAACTCTCAACGATTCCAAAATAAAATAATTGAACTACTTTTAAATAAAATTGTGGTTTCTAAGATAAATAATAATCGCACTAATGTAAAATTAGATATTTATTTAAATGTAACATCTAATCTTTTACAAGCAAAATTTAAGACAAGTTATAATTTTTCAACTACCACTTACAAAGTAAATGTATACTCCATACATTAATAATTGAAGTTGCTATATTATTCATGATAAAATATTAATATATTTATAGAATATTAAGTAAGGAAGTAGTATATGTTAAGAGAATTCTTTGTTAATGAAAGTCCGAAATTTATTTTTAGACAGTTTGGTTTAATCCATAATTTGTTTATTTTAATGCCTATAATAGGTTTAATAGTCATTTATCTAAATAGAAATAAAATTGCTAAAATTCCTAAAAATAAGTCTAAAAAAATTTTAAAAATCTGTGCTATTATTTTATTATTAAATATGCTAATTTATACAGTCGGTTTCTTATATTATGGTTGTTTTGATTATAAAAGAAATTTGCCATTTCATTTATGTTTTATTGCTAACTATATGTTTATGTATGGCATACTATTTGAGCGTGACTGGATATTAAAATATACAATTTTTCTATGCTTTATTGGTCCAATCCCTGCTATTCTTTGGCCAGACTTTGTATCAACTATTGATAACTATGAGTGGTGGCAATATGTAATTTCGCATCATTTCTTTATAGTTGCAAGCTTTTTTTCTTACTATGCTTTAGGTTATAAAGTTGAGAAAAAAGACTATTTAAAAACCTTCGTATTAACAAATTTTTTGATGCTTATAATGTACCCATTTAACGTAGTTTTTAAAACAAACTATATTTTCTCAACGGAAATACCTAAGAATGTAATGGTACTATATCCTTTGTTAAAATATTTTCCACCTATGTTAACATTAGAGGTAGTGGGACTTTTAATTTCGGAACTTATCTATATTTTTATAATAAGAAAAAGAAATATGGAATTAGAAGAAAATAAAAGTTTGCTTTCTAAATCCTAGAATAATTATAGATTTTATAGTGGAATTTTGTTAAAATAAAATAGGTGATAATATGATAAGGTGTCCAAATTGTACAGCACAATTAGAGTTTGATGCAAGTAAGCAACAAGTTCGTTGTGAATATTGTGGTTCAACCTTTAATCCTAATGAATTAGAAGTTGAAGTAAAAAAATCAAAAGAGGTAATAAGTGAAGGTACTTACGAAGGAAGAAGCTATTCTTGTTCACAATGTGGGGCCACACTTTTAACATTTGATGAAACAGCTATTACTTTCTGTAGTTATTGTGGTTCACAAGCTATGATAGAATCAAAATTAATTAAAAAGAATAATCCTCAGTTTATAATTCCATTTAAGAAAAGCAAGGAACAATGTGTAGAAGCATATAAAAATAAATTAAAAAAGGCTATATTTACACCAAACTATATGAAATCAGATGTTGTCGTAAGTAAATTTAGAGGAATATATATTCCATACTGTATTTATAAATTATCATTTCATAATGATTGCACTAACCGTGGAGAAAAATATACGCACAGATCGGGAGACTATGTTTATTATAAGGATTATAATATTACTGCAAGAGTTGATGCTGATTACGAAGGAATCTCTTATGACATGGTTTCTAACCTTTATGATTCTTTTACCCACGCTATTCCCCATAATTATAAAGAAGTTGAACCATTTAATGTCAATTACTTAGCCGGTTTCTACGCTGATACAATTGATGTTGATGATCATATATACGAAGACAATGCAATAGACGTAGTTAAAGAAGATTCAAAGAATCATTTAAGAAGACAAAAAGAATTTTCTAAATACGGTTGTATAAATCCTGAGATTGATCTCCAAGTAAGTGAGAAAAAAATTGGTTTGTTTCCATTATATTTCCTAGCAATAAGAGATAAAAAAGAGCAGTATGTAAACTATGCTATTGTTAACGGACAAACCGGTAAAGTTGTGCTTGATTTACCAGTCGATTTTAAAAAATATATTCTATTTTCTTTAATACTTACAATTCCAATTTTTATTTTCTTAGAGTTTTTCTTAGTATTGGTACCGAGGACAATCACCATATTTTCTATGATAACTGCTGTTATTAGTTTAATAATTTCCTTGGTCCAAATTAACAAAATAGACGCTAGAGAAACTCATTCAGATGATGAAGGTTATATGTCTAAAGAAAATAATAAAAAAGTAGCTCCACCTAGAAAAACATTTAAATATATTATTAAACAAATTATTGGTATTTTAATAGCCGCTTTTGTTTTAATAGTTAATTTTGTTGCAGATATGTATTACTATGGTAGTGCCATAATTATCTTTTATCTTGTTATTTGGTCATTTTATGATCTAGTAAAAGAACACAATCTTCTCGTTTCTACTAAACTACCTCAATTAGAAAAAAGAGGAGGTAGTGAAAATGAATAAGAAGCTAAAACAAATATTAAGTGTACTAATTATAATATTTTTAAGTATTACATATTTTAGTATCACTAACGTAAGCGCACAATCTATACAAGAAGAGAAGAACAGTGCGACTGGTTATAGTATTGTAATAGAAGATGATGCAGAGCTTTTAAGCAGTGAAGAAATCAATCAACTAAAAGAAAAAATGCAACCATTAACAAAATATGGAAATATTATTTTTAAATCCATTTCCGAAAATAATAGTACAACAGAGCATTATGCTGCTGAATATTATCATAATAAATTTGGAACTAATAGTGGAACTTTATTTTTAATTGATATGGATAATCGTTATATTTATATTTTCTCAGATGGTGCCAATTATCAAATAGTAACCGCTGACAAAGCCGAGATTATAACTGATAATGTTTATAGTTATGCATCCGATGCAGATTATTATCAATGCGCTAGCGTTGCCTTTTCACAAATTAATACTATTTTAAGTGGTGGAAAAATAGCTGAGCCAATGCGACACATAAGCAATATACTTATTGCTATAACAGTAGCCTTCTTTATTAATTTTATCGTTGTGTTAATCACATCTTCAGCAAAAAAAGCTTCAGACGAAGAAGTTTTAAAGAACGTATCAATTAATTTTAATGTTAGTGATATAAAGGTTACTCAAATCGGAACCCATCGCAAATATTCTCCTGTATCATCAAGTAGTAGTGGTTCTTCAAGCGGAGGTGGCGGAGGCGGCGGCAGTTCCTCTGGTGGTGGAGGCGGTCATAGTTTCTAAAGATCAAAAATTGAAAAGCATTTTACATAAAATATTTCTAAGTTCTAGTTTTTCTAGAACTTTTTTTGTTATAATAGTATATAGTTAAAAAGTAGAATATAAGGGTTTTAAAATACTAGAAGTTGTTTATTTGCCGCAATGCTTATTTTACCGCAAAGCTTGGTTCAAGCATTATTTTTATAATTTATTATATTTTCAATTTTAGGTGAAACATTAACTAATTTCATCTTTGACGAATCGCATCTTTTAGCTGATGATGTAGTAAATTATATGTTAAAAACTTCAATATAAATTTATCCAGGTTATTAATAAGGGAGGTATTATTGTATGAAACATTTAAAAAATAAAGGGTTTACTTTGATTGAATTGGTAGTAGCTATCACAATACTAGGAATAATTTTAATACTTGCCTTGCCAAAACTTTCAGATCTTAAGAATAGTAATAGAATAAAAAAATATGAAAAATATGCTGAATCATTAATGACATCTGCTAAATTATATACTGATTCGTATGCCAAAGATATGTTTGGAAATAATGAAAGCGGGTGCTATGATATTCCTTACTCAAAACTAGAAGGTAAACATCTTGCAAAAGATATTAAGGTAGATGGGGCAACTTGTGATACTT
>CAZTRE010000052.1:0-6063 GCA_964616405.1 uncultured Mycoplasma sp.
TCAAAGTAGAAACTGGCTATTACGATATGTTACCTAGAAATATTCTAGAATTAGAAACTCTAGAGAGAAATATGCAACTAGAATTAGACTTAAATGACGGAATAGATTATTCTCATTTTAATAGACAAATGGGTGGAATTTTAGCTTTAACACCCTTAAAAAAAGAATCAAAAAAGAAAATAAGGAAGAAGTGTTTAAATGAAAATAGGTATTGCTAGTGACCATCGTGGTTACAATTTAAAACAACAGTTAATTGAAGAGTTAACTAACGAAAATTACGATCTAGTAGATTTTGGGACTAATTCGACTGAATCGACAGACTACCCAGATTATGCCTTTGCCTTAGGGAAAGCAATTGTCAATAAAAAAGTCGATTTTGGAATAGCAATTTGCGGTTCTGGTATTGGAATCAGTATTGCCTGCAACAAAATAAAGGGAATTAGATGTGCCAAAGTAGCTGATAAAGAAGATGTTATTGCTACAAGAAATGATAATGATGCTAATATAATTGCTTTTGGTGAAAGAATGCCATTTGACAAAGCTTTAGATTTAGTAGAAACATTTATAAAAACACCTTGTTCAATGGAAGAAAAACACGTTCGCCGAAGAAATAAATTAAAAGAATATGAGGAGACACACTAATGTCTGGAAAATATTTTTTATACATATTTGTCACAATAGTTGTGATATGGGCACTAGACTCAGTAAACATTAATCAAATTTTCAAAAAAAATAAGGTCATTCAAGCACGAGTATTCTATTTTCTATTAGGGGCTTCTCTAATCTACTTAGTAACAAACTTTATCATGGATTTATTTGTTTCTGGAAAAATATTCTAAAAACAGGTATAAATCCTTTTTTTTTGCCAAAACTTATATTGAGGTGAAAATATGATAAAAAATAAGGTCAAATTAAAAGCTATTCCATTTCTTGTCATCCTACTTGTCTTAGTTCCAATTTTGACAGTTGCTCTAATTGCTAAAAGTGCTTTAACAAAAGAGCCTGTTGCAGAAGACCCAGAACACATAACTGAAGAAGTTATTAATGAAAGTGTTCCAGTAGTAAATACTACTAAGACAATTGTTAATCCTTATACAGATCCATCTGTAACAGTAGGAAAAAACTATTATGATTATCAAGGAGAAGAAGAGACTCAAAAAAAATCAATTATAGTTCATGACAATACTTACATGCAAAATACTGGTATCGACTACATTTCTCAAAATACATTCGAGGTTGTATCTATTCTAGAAGGAACTGTGATTACTGTTAAAGATGATGAAACGTTAGGAAAAACAATTGAAATTAAGCATGATAATAATCTAATCTCAACATATCAAAGCTTAAGTGAGATTACTGTAAAAAAGGGAGACATAGTGACTCAAGGACAAGTAATAGGAAAAAGTGGAGCAAATGAATTAGATAAGGATTTAGGAAATCATTTACATTTTGAAATATACGATAATGGCCAATCTGTTAATCCAAATAACTATCTAAACAAAGAAGTTGCAGAGAAGAAGAATTAATTTCTTCTTTTTTCATTAAATTGTATTATATTTTATTATAAAAGAATAAAATTATGGTAAAATAACTAATGGAAGGAATGAAATTATGCTAGCAAAAGATATAGGAATAGATTTAGGTACAGCAAATGTGCTAATTTACATAAAAGGCAGAGGAATAGTTCTTAATGAGCCTAGTGTAGTAGTAGTTGATACAGAAACAAAAAGAGTAATTGCTGTAGGTACAGAAGCAAATGAAATGTTGGGACGCACTCCTGGTAAGGTAAAAGCTATAAAACCAATGAAAGATGGAGTAATAGCTGACTTTGAGTTGACTGAAATTATGTTAAATGCTTTTATTAAAAAGATAAAAGCTAAGAATCTTTTTTCAAGGCCAAGAATTTTAATCTGCTGTCCTACAAATATAACACCGGTAGAAAAATATGCCATTCGGGAAGCTGCTGAAAGAAATGGAGCCAGAAAGGTTTATATTGAAGAAGAACCAAAAGTTGCGGCTGTAGGAGCGGGAATGGATATTTCTAAAGCAACAGCTAATATGGTTTTAGATATCGGCGGAGGAACAACTGATATTGCCATTCTTTCTCTAAATGGAATTGTTAAGTCATCATCCGTAAGAGTTGCTGGAAACGCAATGGATCAAGAAATAATTAGATATATTAGAGAAAAATATAAGCTTTTAATTGGGGAAAAGACCGCTGAAGATATAAAAATTAATTTTGCCAATGTTAACAATCCTAATAAAAAGGAAAAATTAGAAGTTCGCGGAAGAAATTTGATAACTGGTCTACCTCATTCAATTGAAATAACCCAAGATGAAACTAAAGAAGCTTTATCTGATAGTATTGGAAGAATAATTAAAGCTGCTAAAAATGTCTTAGAGCAAACACCACCAGAATTATCCGCAGATATTGTGGAAAAAGGTGTCATCTTAACTGGTGGAGGAGCACTATTAACAGGCTTAGTAGAATTGTTAGAAGAAGAATTAACTATCCCAGTTTTAGTAGCTGAAACACCATTAACTTGTGTTGTTGAGGGAACAGGAATACTTTTAGATAACATCAGATTACTTGAAGAAGACCAATAAAATTGGTTTTTTCTTTGTATTTAAATATATATTTGATATAATTTTGATAGAAAGAAGTGAATAAAATGAAGTTAGAAGTATTAGCTGCTTCAAAAATAGTTTTAATAACATTTTTGTTTTCAGCAGTAATTATGTTTTTAATGCGTAAAGTTGCAGTTCATATTGGAGCTATGGATATTCCAAGAAGTGAAGAAGGACATCGGCATATTCACACAAAGCCAACTCCTAAGCTTGGCGGAGTAGGTATATTCCTAGCCTTTTTAATGGGTTATATGCTTTTCGGAGAACAAAGTATTAGAATGAATTCAATTCTAATTGGAAGTTTCATTGTTGTCCTAACAGGTATTATCGATGACATAAAGCCAATCAGAGCAATCTATAAAATGTTGGGTCATTTAGTAGCAGCATCGGTAATAGTCTTTTATGGAGGAATACTTTTAAACAATATTACAGCTTTTGGTTATTCATTCGACTTTGGGGTACTTTCTTATCCTATAACAATCTTATTTATCGTTGCGTGTACTAATGTAATTAATTTAATTGATGGTCTCGATGGCTTAAGTGGTGGAATTTGTACGATTTTTTACATAACAATTGCTATAATTGGTTTCTATCAAGGAAGAGCAGGTAGCTTAGTTATGATTTTAACCTTAATAATGTTAGGTTCAACTCTTGGTTTCTTATTACACAATTTTCATCCGGCTAAAATCTTCGCCGGAGATTGTGCAACATTTGAAGGTTTTATCATTGCCGTAATTACTTTACTAGAATTTAAAGGACCGGCCTTAATCTCCTTCTTCGTCCCAGTAACAATTTTAGGAATCCCAATTCTTGATACATTGTTCGCAATAATTAGAAGATTACTAAAAGGAGAACCACCATTTAAAGCTGATAAGCAACATCTCCATCATCAATTACTTGGCATGAATTTTTCTCAAACAGTAACAGTTTTAATAATCTATGGAATAAATATTTTATTTGCTTCCGCAACAATTTGCTTCACATTAGTAGACCCAGTCTTAGGACAAATAATTTATATCTTTATCTTTATAATTGTCCTTTGGTTTGTTTTTCATACGACTATAATAATTGATAAAAACGCTTCAAAAAAGAAAGTTTTATCAAAACTGAAAACTAAAAAGAAAAAATAGAGCACAAATCGTGCTCTTTTATGTTATCCTTAATAACGAAAGCGTGATAAAATGATAGAATTTATAATATATGATGAGAATAAAACGTACAAAGAAATAACAACAAATCTAATTGAAAAAAAGATGATGAAATATGACTATGACTATAAAATAACATGTTATGATAGTTATAAAGAGTGTGTTAAAAGTATTCAAAAAAGTTCTAACTTTAAGATTTATATATTAGATATAAAAGCCAGAATTGAATCAGGTCTATCTATTGCAAAAAATATTCGAGAAAAGAAATCTGATTGGCAATCTATGATTATTTTAACTTCTAAAAGTCAAGATTATAAACTAATGGCCTTTGATCAAAGATTAATGATTTTGGATTATTTATTAAAAAATAATAGTTATGAAAATAATTTAAGCCAAACTTTAGACTTAGCCTTAAATAATTATGATTCCAGACCTAACACAATTAAATTTAGTTATAAAAATACCTGGTATAATATCTCTTTAGCAGATATTATTTATATTGAAAAAGAACAGGATAGTAAAAGATGTTTAATCAAAACAACTAAGGATGCTTATTATGTAACAGGAAATCTCTGTAAATTAGAAAAAGAGTTGGATAAAAGATTCTTAAAATGTAATCGTAGTTACATAATAAACTTAGAACAAATGGAAGAATATAACACAAAAGATAACATAATAGTCTTTAGTAACCACGAAACATTAAATATTATCTCTCGTCCCAAAAGAAAAGAAATAGTCAATTATTTTCGTTTTAATTTGTAATAAACTTTTGTAGTAATTTGTCGAATAATAGCAAATTATACTTCTAAAAAGACTTCAAAAATACCATTTCTAGAAAAAAAGAAAAAATTTCTATATTTTTGGTAAGATTAAATCACCAATAAAAATAATAAATGGTAGAATGTGAGGTGTAAGAGGTATGATGACCGGACGCGTGAAATGGTTTAATAATGATAAAGGATATGGTTTTATTGGTTTTAGAGAAAATGAAGATATTTTTGTTCACTATTCAGCAATTGAATTAGATGGTTATAAAACATTATCAGAGAACCAATTAGTAGAATTTAAACTTATTGAAACAAGCAAAGGCTTTCAAGCTATAAATGTTAAATTATTAAAAGAAACTGCTACTATAAAATAGTGGCAATTTTTTTTCTCTCATGCTATAATCAAATTATAAGGAGGCGATAGTATGGAAATTATAATTCGTGGAGACAAGATGAAAATTACTGAAGCTATGAACAATTATATTAATGAAAAGCTAGGAAGATTAGACAAGTATCTAGAAAATAGCGATACAGTTCGCGCAAATGTTATAGTTAAAGTAAGAAACCATGAACAAAAAGTGGAAATTACCATACCTTTGAAATCATACATTTTAAGATCGGAGGAAACAAAAGAAGACTTCTATGCTGCTGTTGATAAGACAATCGACAAGCTAGAGCGACAAGTCAGAAAAAACAAAACTAGACTTATGTCAAAGAAAGTTAAACCAAGTTATGATTTTAACTTTTCAAAAATAGAAGTAGCAGATGAAAAAGAAAAAGAAGACCACAAAGTGGTAAAAAGAAAAACTGTAGAAGTAAAGCCAATGAACGAAGAAGAAGCAATTCTTCAAATGGAATTACTAGGCCATCAATTTTATATGTTTAAAGACAGTGACACAGATAAAGATGCTGTTGTTTATAAAAGAAATGATGGTAATTATGGATTGATTGAATCTGATTAGTATTTTATAAAATAAGTGGAATATACTTTTATTCCGCTTATTTTTTTGGTAGAATAATTACTTGAAGGAGATGATGATATGAATATATTAAAAAGATTATTCGATCATGAGTATAAAGAGCTAAGAAGATTTAATACTATTGCTAATCAAGTAATGGATTTAGACGAAGAATATTCCAAATTAACTGATACAGAATTACAAAATAAAACAGCTGAATTTAAAGAAAGATTAAGCGCCGGAGAAACATTAGAAGATATCCTTGTAGAAGCTTTCGCAACAGCAAGAGAGGCATCGTTTCGTGTAATTGGAGAAAAGCATTATTTTGTACAAATATTAGGTGGTCTTGCTATTCACTATGGAAATATTGCTGAAATGAAAACTGGTGAAGGTAAAACTTTAACAACTATTTTGCCAGCTTATCTAAATGCTCTTAGTGGAAAAGGAGTGCATGTTGTTACAACCAATGAGTATCTATCTAGTCGTAATGCTGATTGGATGAGGCCAGTTTATGAAGGCCTTGGTTTGACAGTTGGAGTTAATTTAAGAGACTTATCAGCT
>CAZTRE010000053.1:0-5907 GCA_964616405.1 uncultured Mycoplasma sp.
CCATATTGTCCACGTCCACCAGATTGTTTAATATACTTACCTTCACAATCAGCAGTAGCTTTAATTGTTTCACGATAAGCAACTTGTGGAGCACCAACATTAGCTTCAACACTAAATTCACGTCTCATACGATCTACTAATACATCTAAGTGTAATTCACCCATACCAGCAATAACTGTTTGACCAGTTTCAGCATCAGTATGAACCTTAAATGTAGGATCTTCTTCAGCTAATTTTTGTAAAGCTAAAGCCATCTTTTCTTGGTCAGCTTTTGATTTAGGTTCAACAGCTAATTGAATAACTGGTTCTGGAACTACTAAGCTTTCCAAAATAATTGGTTTCTTTTCATCACATAAAGTATCTCCTGTAGTTGTATTCTTAAGTCCAACTGCAGCAGCAATATCTCCTGTATATACATCTGAAATTTCTTTACGGTTATTAGCATGCATTTGTAGAATACGTCCAACTCTTTCTTTTGTATCTTTAGAAGAGTTTAATACATAACTACCACTTGATAAATGACCAGAATAAACTCTAAAGAAAGTCAAACGTCCAACAAATGGATCAGTCATAACCTTAAAAGCTAATGCAGCAAAAGGTTCACTATCACTTGGTTTACGACTTGTCTCATTACCATTTAAATCTGTTCCTTTAACATCTTCAATATCTAAAGGACATGGTAAATAATCAATTACAGCATCAAGTAATAACTTAATACCCTTATTACCTAGAGCTGTTCCACACATAACTGGGAAGAATTCAGCAGCTAGACAACCAGTTCTAATAGCTTTCTTAATCATCTCAACAGTTACTTCTCCACCATCAAGATAAGTCATCATCATTTCATCATCAAATTCAGCAACAGCATCAATTAACTCAGCTCTCTTTTCCTCAGCTATATCTTTTAGATCAGCAGGAATTTCAATTTCTTCTGCGTTTTCAGCTTGTTGTCCATCATATTTATAAGCCTTCATTGTAACTAAATCAATAACTCCATTAAATTCTGATTCAGCACCAATTGGCCATTCAATTGGTTTAGCATTTACTCCTAAACGATCTTTAATAGTCTTTAAACTATATTCAAAATTTGCACCCATCTTATCCATCTTATTTGCAAAAATAATTCTTGGAACTTTAAATTCAGATGCTTGTCTCCAAACTGTTTCAGTTTGAGGTTCTACTCCGGCTTGTGCATCAATTAGGGCAACTGCACCATCCAATACACGAAGTGAACGAGAAACTTCAATTGTGAAGTCTACGTGACCAGGAGTATCAATAATATTTAAACGATATCCCTTCCAATAAGCAGTAGTTGCTGCGGAAGTGATCGTGATACCACGTTCCTTTTCTTGTTCCATCCAGTCCATAGTAGCTGCGCCCTCATGAGTTTCACCAATCTTATGATTAACTCCTGTATGGAATAAAATTCTCTCGCTACAAGTTGTTTTACCTGCATCGATATGAGCCATGATACCAAAGTTTCTTGTCTTTTCTAAAGACGTATCTCTTGCCATGTTATAGCTCCCTTCCTACCATCTATAATGTGCGAAAGCCTTGTTAGCCTCGGCCATTCTATGAGTATCTTCACGTTTTTTAACTGCTGCACCAGTACCATTTGATGCATCTATAATCTCATTAGCTAGATTATCAGCCATACCTTTTCCACCACGTTCACGTGAATATTTTGTTAACCATCTTAATGCTAAAGCTTGGCTTCTAGCTGGTGTAACTTCAACTGGAACTTGGTAGTTAGATCCACCAACACGACGGCTTTTAACTTCAAGTTGTGGTCTAATATTTTCCATTGCTTCAGTAAATACTTCAAGCGGATCTTTACCGGTTTTAGTCTTTACTTGTTCAAATGCTTCATAAACTATTGTTTGAGCTGTTCCTTTTTTACCATCTAACATAATAGTATTAATTAGTTTTGCAACTATTTTAGACTTATATATTGGATCTGCAAGAACATCTCTTTTAACTGCACGTCTCTTACGCATTTTAAATTCCTCCCTTCACTATTTTTCTATTAAATTACTTTTTAGGTCTTTTAGCACCGTATTTACTACGTCCTTGCTTACGATCTTTTACTCCAGCAGTATCTAATGTACCACGAATAATGTGATAACGAACTCCGATTAAGTCCTTAACACGTCCACCACGAATTAATACGACACTATGTTCTTGTAAGTTATGTCCAATTCCTGGGATATAAGTATCAACTTCTTTCCCATTTGACAAACGTACACGAGCATATTTACGTAATGCTGAGTTTGGCTTTTTAGGTGTTTTTGTACCAACACGAGTACAAACTCCACGTTTTTGAGGAGCATTTGTATCAGTAGCTTTTTTCTTAATAGTGTTTAAACCAACACCTAATACTGGTGCCTTACTCTTTCTTACCTTATCTTTACGACTTTTACGAACTAATTGGTTAATTGTAGGCATAAAATATATCTCCTTTCTTTACACATATCCAGGTGTATCATTTTACCCCTTAAATAAAACTTTGCATAAGCAAAGCTATTTAATTAGCAGTAATAATATAACATTAATCGAAATTAAAGTCAATAAAAACTACTCAAAAATTGCAAATATTTGCCACATTAAATTATATTAAAAATAAATATTAAAATTACAAATATTTTTATCAATCATAAAGTCAAAAAAATGTATTATAATATCATAAATTATAATAAGATCCAGATAAAATATATCAATTAATAATAATATTTATTATAAATATCTCCCTTTTTTGTATATTCAGCATAATTAACAACTTTATTCAAACTTTCTTTATCATTTATAATTGGTTGATTAGTTTTTATCTTATATTCGGTCCAAACTTTGTGTAAATAATAAACGCCTTTATAAAATTCGGCTTGAGGAACTAATTCTTTTTCTTGTATATATTTATTATTAGTAATTAAGAAAAATGTATAAGAAAAAAGATTATCAATAGTTTGCAAATCAAAAATATTTTTTTGTACTAAAGAAGATAACTCTTCACACCAAAATAAATAATTTACAATTCCAGTATATGGTATCTTTTGAATAACATCTTTATTGCCCAATCTATATTCATCTAATAACATTAAAGTTTCTTCTACACCATTTAAACTATAAAAATATTTAGCATATTCAACAACAAAACTAGCCTGATTAACTTCTTTATCCCGCTTATATTGAACAAATAAAGCACCTGCCCCTATAACTGCCGTCGTTATAGTTATAATAGTTGTAACTCTAGACGCTAAACTATCATCTAAAAACAACGTAGATAGCATAATTAAAATAAAAATAAATATAACAGTATAATAATAAGACTTCTTCATTTTGAAATAACCTACCTTCCAGAACAATTATAACATAATAACTATTTTTTGTAAAAAAAAAGAGTAGATTACTCTACTCCATAAATTGATCTTCTAATTTTTCTAAAGGTTCTTCATCCATAAATTCAGTTTGTAATTCATAATCAACATCGCGATATGCCTTACTACCTGTACCAGCAGGAATAAGTTTACCAATTAAAACATTTTCTTTCAATCCAAATAATGGATCAACTTTACCTTTAATAGCGGCATCAGTTAAGATACGAGTTGTTTCTTGGAATGATGCAGCTGATAAGAATGAGTCGGTTTCAAGTGCAGCCTTAGTAATACCAAGTAAAATTGGTTTTCCAAGAGCCGGTTTTTTACCCATAATAACAGCTTCTTTATTACCCTCAGTAAATTCATGGAAGTTAACAAGTGCCCCAGGTATAAAGCGAGTATCTCCACCATCAACAATTCTAATTTTACTAATCATTCGACGAGCAATAATTTCTACATGTTTATCTGAAATATCAACACCTTGAGAACGATATGTATGTTGAACTTCTTTTAAGATATATTCTTGAGTTGTAATTGGATCGGTAACAGCTAATAACTCTTTAGGACTAATAGCACCTTCAGTAAGTCTATCACCACAATGAACTTCCGTTCCCTTCTCAACACAAAGTTTTGAACCATAGTTAGTAACATGTTCTTTTGTTTCTAACTTATTTGTAATGCTAATCTTATATTTACCATGATCTTCTTTAATCTTAGTAACTTTACCATCAATTTCAGCAATTGTAGCCTTACCTTTTGGATTACGTGCTTCAAATAATTCTTGAACACGAGGAAGACCTTGAGTAATATCTTCAACACCGGCAACTCCACCAGTATGGAATGTACGCATTGTAAGCTGAGTACCAGGTTCACCAATAGATTGAGCAGCCATAACACCAACAGCTTCACCTATTTCAACTAAGTTACCAGTAGCCAAGTTACGTCCATAACATTTTTGACATACTCCACCAGAAGTGTTACATGTTAAAATTGTACGAATTTCAACTTCTTCGATTCCTGCAGCAATAACTTTATCAGCTAATGATTCAGTAATCATTTGTAGTTTATCAACAATAACTTCTTTAGTCTCAGGATTTACAATCTTCTTATTAGCAAAACGTCCAACGATACGATCACGTAAACTTTCAATTGTTGCTCCTGTTTTTTCATTAATAAAGGCACGAACTACAACACCTTGATCTGTTCCACAGTCTTCTTCTCTAACTATCATATCTTGAGATACATCAACTAAACGACGAGTTAAGTATCCAGAGTCTGCAGTCTTTAAAGCGGTATCAGCAGAACCCTTACGAGCACCATGTGTAGATAAGAAGAATTCAGCAACTGAAAGACCTTCAATAAAGTTTGAAAGTACTGGAATTTCAACAGACGAACCATCTGGTTTAGCCATGATACCACGCATACCTGCAACTTGAGTAAAGTTAGAGATATTACCACGAGCCTTAGAATGCATCATCATGAAGATTGGATTATCTACATCACTATTTGCAATTTCTTGTAATTCAGCTTGAACTTCATCTTTAGCGTTATTCCATGTTTCAATTACTTTAGTATAACGTTCTTCTTCAGTAATTAAACCACGTTTATATTGCTTATTAATCTTATCAACCATCTTTTGTGCCTCAGCAACAATTTGAGGTTTATTTTGACTTAGTTTAACGTCTCCCATACTAACTGTAATACCAGCAATAGTTGAATAATAGAAACCTAAATCTTTCATCTTATCAAGCATTGTAGATGTTTCAGTAGTTTTATAACGTTTAAATACTTGAGCAATAACTTTTTCCAAAGTACCCTTAGCAAATGGTTTAACTAAAGGCATTGTAGCTATAGCTTCTGGTATATTAGTACCTTTTTCTAAGAAATACTTATTAGGGGTAATATTAGAAATATTATCATCAGTTGGTTCATTTATATAAGCAAATGAATCAGGTAAGATTTCATTAAATTTAATTTTACCAACTGTAGTAACTAAATATTTACCCTTTTGATTTTCTGTAAATAACTTATATTTGAAAGAATCAACTGGAATTGCAATACGAGTATGTAGTGTAATTTCACGTCTTTCATAAGCCATTAATGCTTCATTTGAATTTTTAAATACACGACCTTCTCCATCTTCTGAAGCCTTTTCCATAGTTATGTAATAATTACCTAAAACCATGTCTTGTGATGGAGTAACAATTGGATCTCCAGATTTTGGATGTAGAATGTTATTAGAACCTAACATTAACATTCTTGCTTCTGCTTGGGCTTCTTCAGATAATGGAACGTGTACAGCCATTTGGTCACCATCAAAGTCGGCATTGAATGCTGGACATACTAATGGATGAAGACGAATAGCTTTTCCTCCTACTAGAATTGGTTCAAATGCTTGAATACCAAGTCTATGTAAAGTTGGAGCACGGTTCAACATAACCGGATGTTCTTTAATAACCTCTTCAACAATATCCCAAACAACTGGATCTTGATTATCAATTAATCTCTTAGCAGCTTTAATATTATGAGCAATATC
>CAZTRE010000054.1:0-5785 GCA_964616405.1 uncultured Mycoplasma sp.
AAACTCCAAATTATTTGGAGTTTATTTACATATAGCTAGTACGGAAACCAAAAGAGTTCCCAAATTATTTTTTTATTTTTCTGTCACTATATTCTACACGTTTGATTAATCCTTCTTTAATACAATATGGAACAACTTCATTTTTTAATGTGTTTGATAATAAATTTACATCATCATCAATACCAAACCACATAAATTTTTCAATTTCTTCGGATATTGTTAAATCTCCTTCTAATTTTCCTTGATATTGAAAAACATAAAAATGTATATGTGTTGATTGATCACTTGTGGCTATTTCTTCAAAGTCCATAACTTGTTCTAAATTATTTTCATCAAATATAGCATTTTCCCCAAGTTCCTCATGGCACTCTCTTATTGCTGCTTGTAAAGGAGTTTCACCTTTTTCAACAGATCCACCTATCATCTGAAAAGTTGGCCTTTTTCTTGGCTTATCAATTAGTAAACGACCATTTTCAAAAAACATAGTTCCAACAACTTCTATTAAAGATTTTTCCATAATATTTTCTCCTAAAATATATAAAGCTCCAAAAATTGGAGCGTATTCACATATGGCAGGGGATGAGAGAATCGAACTCCCAACAGTGGTTTTGGAGACCATTATTATACCATTTAACTAATCCCCTATAAGTTGTATTATATGCGTTCTTTTTGATAAGAACACTCAAAGTATAACACAACTGATAATTATGTTCAATAATAAAATACAATTTTTTTAATATCGTTTAGAGCCTACCAAATTTTCTGTAACAAGACTAGTAGGTGTGTATCTATCAAATTCTTTAATACCTTTAACACTTGGATTGATTATAGTTTTCCCAGGAAGACTTGCTGCATCCATATTACTAAATTCATTCATATCAATATCAACCGCTGGAGCCCCAAAATGATTTTGCACTATAGAAATATCTTCGCCTGGTTTTATACAATAAATTAAATCAGCATCAGCTTGATTATTCTTCATATAAGAATAATATCTAATTAAAGACCCTTCAATTGCCTTCGCAACTAATTGAGCATTATTATTCGTTGTACCAAAAGACACCGTCACAAAACTTGCATCAGTATCTTCGTCAATAGCTTCTTCAGTAGGTGTAGGAACACGTTCACTAACAGTACCATCAGCATTTTCCCTAAATCCCATTTGTCCACAAGCAATTCCATTAACTAAGAATCCATTTTGATAAAAAGCTCTTTCTGTGGCCAAAGTTAATGCATCAGAATTTCCGTTGCGTCCTTCTTGCAATGGAGCAAAGATTGCTGTATTCGGACCTGCCATATATTGTTGATCAAGCGTTATCACAACAGCATCATCGGTATTAATATTTTTACATTCCTTTGTATAACTAAACCTAAGCCCATCACTATCTAACTGTTCACAAACAGAATTAATAAAATCATCCATACAGTCAGAGTCATTTATAATAATATTCATTGCATTAATTTCATCTAAAGAAACTACTATAGGCTCATCCTGTGCCGGTTCGTTAATAATTTCATCTGGTGATAAACTATATTGCTCTCTCATCGGAATATCACCATAATCACTACTTTCTGTACTGGCAACTCCATAATCGGTTTGATTCTTATTTATATTTTTGTTTTGACATCCACCAAAACCAAATCCAATGATACTAGCCAAAAGTAAACTAGTTATTTTAATAATTGGTCCACGCTTCGAATCAGTATTTACAAAAGACTTGGCCTGATCTATTAAACCTGAATTTTTAACACTAAGTCTCATTACATAATCACCTCACATTTTAAGTATAAGTTAAATAAAAATATAAGTCAAAGGCAAACTGTTATTCTATATAATATATGAGCATTAAATCATCACTTATCACATAATTAAAACTATCGAATAATAAAACACCAATCTAGACAAATAAAAAAATACATGATAAAACAAATATAATAAAATCAACATAAACACAAATTTACAAAAGGAGAAAATAAATGAAAGTAGGATTATTTGGCTGTGGTGCTTATGGTATGGCACTAAGTAATATATTGATAGATAACAATTGTGATGTAACAATGTGGACAAAATTTAAAGAAGAAAAGGATCAACTGGAAAAAACACGTCGTAATGAAAAATTGATCCCGGGCTTTAAAATATCTGATAAAATAATATTAACAACTTCTGTAGAAAACTGTATAAAAGATAAAGAATTATTGATTATCGCTATTCCAGCAGCCTTTGTTAATGGACTAACTTTTGAAATGAAACCTTTCATCAAGAATAATCACATTATTATCGCAACGAAAGGTATTGAACAAGAAACAGGCCTTTTTATTAACCAAATTGTGGAAAAAAATCTTGATACTAAAAATGTTGGTGTAATAAGTGGACCATCATTTGCAATAGATTTAGTTTCTAAAATGCCAGCAGGCTTAACACTAGCCAGCAAAAAGAAAAAGACAAGAGAACTAGCAAAACAAGCACTACAAAACAATTATATTAAATTACGTGAATCAACAGATGTAATTGGGGTAGAAATCTGTGGATCAATAAAAAATGTTATTGCCTTATCAGCAGGAATGTTGGAAGGTATGAAAGCCAATGAATCCACAAAGGCCATGTTACTTACTGAAGCTATGCGTGATATGGAGGAAATCCTATTTGCATTTGGTGCCAAGAAAAGAACTGTTGATACCTATGCTGGAATAGGTGATTTACTATTAACTTGTACATCAACAAAAAGTAGAAATTATAGTTTTGGTAAACTTTTAGGTGAAAAATGCACTAAAAAGGAAATAAAAGAATACTTAGCAAAAACAACAGTTGAAGGTTTTTATACACTTGAATCAATATATAAATTACTAAAACATAAAAAAGTAACTATACCAATTATTGATTTGATTTATGATATTGCGGTAGAAAGCTTGGGACCAGAAGCTTTATTAACATTTCTAGTTGAAAAAAATTAATTATTAGAAAAGAGGAATGACTATGAATGCATACAAAATACCAATATATTTTGCTTTTATTATATTTCCATTTATTGCCTTCATTTTAACTATCCCTTTTCTTATTCACCAATATAGGAAATATGGAGCCATCCCTTTATTAAAAAGTATGTGGTTTTATAGTCTCATTCTATATTTAATATGTGCCTACTTTTTAGTAATACTCCCTTTACCATCAATTGAGGAAGTAAGCAAACTGACAACGCCAACCTCGCAACTACATTTATTCCAATTCGTAAAGGATATTACAGCATCTGTGAACTTCCATATATCAGATTTTAAAGATATTTTCAATATACTAAAATCGCCAACAATCTATACTGTGTTATTCAATATAGTCTTAACCCTACCTTTTGGAGTGTATTTAGGGTACTATTTTCAAAAAAAGTGGTATCACATCTTAATATATACATTCTTATTAAGCTTATTTTTCGAATTAACTCAACTAAGTGGCTTATACGGAATTTATCCTAGACCATATCGTCTATTTGATGTTGATGACTTACTAATTAATACAACTGGTGGAATGTTAGGTTATTTAATAACACCATTACTAACTTCTTTTCTACCAACAAGAGATGAACTAGAAACCAAAAGTTATAAAAAGGGGAAACGGGTATCACTATTAAGAAGATTTGTTTCATTTACAATAGATATTTTCTTTTTAACAATCTGCTTCCTTATAACAAAAATATTACTATATTCAACACCCTTAGATAATTACTATATGTTGCTAACTATTTTTGTATACTACATTATAATACCTTTATTTACATCCGGCAGAACCCTTGGAAAAAAAGTTATTCGTTTAAAAATCGAATCATTTGACCACAAAGCAAAATGGTACCAGCTACTAAGCAGAAATATTTTATTAACAGGGATAGTTTTGTATCCCAATATTTGGATAAGCCAATTAAAATTATCTTCTGAAGTATCCGGACGACTTTGGGGAATAATTATAATTTGTCAAGTAATCAATGTTATATATTACTTTTTCACTTTACCAAAAGAAACCCATCTATTCTTATACGAAAAATTAACTAAAACAAAAAATGTCTCTACAATAGAGACTGACTATGTTTTAGATTTACATAAAGAGCAGAAAGATATAACTAAGTATCGGTCAGAAAAAAAATATCCAAAAATAGATGAAGAAACGTCTTGTAAATCAGAAAAAACAGAAATGTCTAATTGTAAAAACAAATAAATTTATGATATAATGAAATAGACGACAAATGATGGAGGAATTATAATGGATAAATTAATGAAAAGTTTTTTTAGGTCATCACTAATAACATCTTTATTTTTAATTGCCTTAGGTGTATTACTAATATTACAATCAGAAGCAACAATACTTACAATAGCCTATGTGGTTGGAGGAGTAATTATTGCCTTAGGAGTTTTATCAGGAATTAAATTTTTTAATAACTTAAGCAGTGAAAATAAAAGTGAACTAGATTTGGTATATGGAATAATCAGTGTTATATTAGGAATTATTATTATCGAAAATCCAACTGGTGTAGCAAGTATAATGCCAGTGATTCTAGGAGTAAGCATAATTATTGGGAGCGCAACGAAATTACAATATGCATTTGAACTAAGGGCGAATAACAACAATTTGTGGAAAACAACGATGATACTTTCAATTATAAGTACAATATGTGGATTGGTGTTATTATTTAATCCATTCAAAGCAATTTCATATTTTACAAAGTTGGTTGGAGCATTCATTATTATATATGCAGTACTTGATATGGTTTCAACATTTACAATTAAAAGAAATGTTAAGATGTTCCAAAAATCTATTGAAGAAAGCATAACAGAAGCAGAAGTTGTAGAAGAAAAAGAAGAAAAACCAAAAAAGAAAAAAACTAAATCAACAAAAAACAAAGCAAAGGATGAAAAATAAAAGAGTCGATTTAGATAGAATGTTAAATTTTACCTCGATCGACTTTTTCTTTGCACAGGTCGTGGTTGAAAAAATTGTATAAAAAGAGTATAATACAAACAGAACGAGGTAAAAAGATGGAAAAAGAAGAACTAATAATTGGAAAAAAATATACCATTCATAGTTATAAACATGATGGCAAAATTCACCGTTCTTGGGATGAAGCAGTTCTTTTAGAAATCCATGATGATTATTTAATATTTGGAAATGAGCGTACAAAGGTCACCGAATCTGATGGAAGAACATGGCATACAAAGGAACCGGCAGTATTATATTTTTTTAGACACAGTTGGTACAATATAATAGGACAATATAAAAATAATGGTATTTATTATTATTGTAATATAGCATCGCCATTTATAATTGAGGAAGAAACAATTAAATACATTGATTATGATTTAGATTTACGTGTATTTCCAGATGGCAGTTTTAAAGTGTTAGATCGAGGGGAATATAAGTATCATAAAAGCATAATGCACTATTCTGAAAAAATTGATAGGATTTTGAAATCAGAATTAACAGATTTAATTAATCACGTGAGAGAAAAAAGTTTAGCGTTTGAACCAGGAACAGTAGAAAAATATTATGAAATTTATAAGAAATATAAAGAAAAACAAACTTCATAAAAAAAGTTTGTTTTTTTTAAAAAAGAGACTAGACAAAATAAAAAAAGATGCTAAAATAGATAAACGCATGAGACGCAAAGAGCAAACAAAAATAAATTTTAAAAAAATCAAAAAAAGTGTTGACTTGGCGAATTATGTTTGATATATTAATAACGCAGCTCCGAAAAAGAGGCTGCATCAGTAATGATCTTTGAAAACTAAGCAAAACGTCAATTTTGAG
>CAZTRE010000055.1:0-5279 GCA_964616405.1 uncultured Mycoplasma sp.
GCTTCTTCTTGAAGTTCTCTTTTTAGTGCTTGGAGTGGCGTTTCATTGTGTTCAATTCCGCCACCTGGTAAATCTAATTTTCCTTTGTACCCGCCTCTTGCTTTTTTGATTAATGCAATTTTATCATCTTTGATGATTACTCCATATGCACCTATATGGGTATGAATCTCTTCTTTCATATTGCCTCCTTTTTTACTTGCTTTATTAATTTATATTTCTTAACTCTTCAAGTTTTTCTTTAAACTCTTCAGGTGGTTCTACTTCAAAGAATAACTCTTTACCGGTTCTTGGGTGATTAAACTTTATGCTTTTTGAATGTAACATTTGTCCAAACTCAGTTGCTTTGCCCCGACCATACGCTGGATCATTTACTACTGGATGTTTGATGTAAGCAAGATGAACTCTGATTTGATGAGTTCTTCCTGTTTCTAATATACATTCTATTAAAGTGTTTTCCTTAAATTGTTCTAAAACTTTAAAATGGGTAATTGCATCTTTAGCATTTTGATCTGTAACCGTCATTTTTTGACGATCTGATGGGTCTCTTCCGATTGGAGCATCAATAGTTCCGGTGTCATGTTTGATTACCCCTTGAACAATTGCTAAATAATGACGTTCTACTTCTTTTTTAGAAATCATTTCTGATAGTTTTTCATGAGTCCATTCATTTTTCGCAATTAACATTAAGCCAGAAGTATCTTTATCTAATCTATGTACGATTCCTGGACGATGTTTTTCTCCACCTGTTATATTAAATCTATATAAAAGGGCATTTACAAGTGTACCAGTATAATGACCTGGTGCTGGATGTACTACCATTCCACTTTTTTTATTAATAACTAACAAATCATCATCTTCATAAACTATATCTATAGCTATATCTTCTGGTTCAACATTAATTTCATAATTTAAATCATCATTAACTTCAATCTCATCATTTAGCTTTACAGAATAACTGCCATTAACTATTTTGCCATTAACAGTTACTAAGTCTTCTTTAATTAGTTTTTGAACTTTACTACGAGATAGTTCTAATTCTTGGGCTAAAAAAGAATCTAGTCTCATACCATAATTATCTTCTACCTTTATCATAAATACCCCTTCCTTTTTGCCTGGTTGTTATTATAACATATATATTTAAATTTTAGTATAATAATTTGATAAAAAAGCACTGAAGTTGTCTTTTCAGTGTTTGATTATAATAAGTCCTTTATTTCAGATAAAAACTTAGGTAATAAAATACTAATAAGTTCAGAATCAGACACTTCAGTTAAACGATCTATATTTTCATATAAAAATTTAATATTAGTAATATCATTTATATCAACTAAATAGTAGTAAGTTGTCTCTTCATAAATAGTTTTACTTACTACTTGATATTTATGATCATCACTTAGCGTAACTATATCCTTTATATTCATTATTTTTTACCTTTTCTATATTGTATCGATGAATTATTTTTGCCTGCTTTACTTGCTAATTTATCACGCATTATTCGGATATTGGCAGTTGATATTCCTATTCCAACAAAAGGTGCAACTTGTTCTAGCCATGAATCACCAAATATTTCTTCTCCAATACCAAATGATACTCCGGCTAAAACAAATCCAGCAATAGCAAATATAACGTTATGGGCAATCTTTGGATTATTTTCTTCGGCATGTTCTACGTCATTTACATAAAAATCTTTTTGTTCATTCATTCTACATCCCCCTCAATTGTGCCCATATTATAACATATTTTGGGCTTTTTGTCAATTTTTAAGGCGTGGTAATCTGCTTACTATTTTGTTCTTTTTCACTTAAATATATATCTATAAGTAATAGTATCGCCCCTATTGTGATACCAATGTCTGCTAAATTAAAGACTGGAAAACTATATTTGCCAAAAGTAAATAATAAGTAATCGACTACGGCTTTATAAAATATTCTATCAAATAGATTTCCAATGATACCACCAATCATTATGCCTAAGGAAATGACTGTCAAAGTCTTTACTCTAGTTAGTTTTTTTATGTAATATTTTAAGAACACTAAACTAATAATACTGATAAGAATTAGAAATAAAGTTTTATTGCCTAAAATACTAAAGGCTGCGCCAATATTTTTCAAATAATAGATCGAAAAGAATTTGGGGATTATCGTTATTTCTTCCATTAAAGACATGTTTTTAGTAACAATAAATTTTATTATTTGGTCTAGTAAAAGTGTAAACATGGCAACTGTATATATTAATTTTTTATTTTTCATCTTTGGTGTCTCCTTTATTTAGTAATTTAATTTTTTCAACAATTATTTGAATTTGGTCTAGGCGTCGTTCAACATTACCTCTTATTTTAATTAAGTCGCCTCTTTCAATATCGATATATTCATTATATGTTCTAGGAAATAAAGTAAATTCCATAGTAGCTGTTTCATCACTACCAGTAATAAAAGCCATCTTATCACCTTTTTTGGTATTAATTATTTTTATTTTATCCACAAGTACTAAAGTATCTATACGCTTTCCAAAATATTTTTCCACAGTATTTAGTGGAATACAGTAAGGATTATCCTTTTTATACATTGTGGTTGGATGTGATGATAGATAGAAACCAAATACTTCTTTTTCCTTTTCCAAAAGATATGCACTTTCATATTCTTTCTGTTCTTCAATATCTGGTTTCATTACTAATGATGGATCAATATCTTTAGTAAGTTCTGCATAATTAAACAAACTATCTAAATTATAATAAAGAGTTGCGCGATTAAAGCCGAATTCTTTGAAAACATCAGCCATAATTAATGTTTCAAAATTTTTCTTGCCAACGCCTTCAATATAAAGTCTAGAAAAACAATCATATATATCAGTGAATTTTCCTGTTAGTTGGGCTTGTTTTATTTCATCTGTTACTACTGTTCCGATAGTTCTAATATTTGAAAGTGGATAAATTATTTTATCATCCAATACTAAGTAACGATTGGAGCTTTTATTAATCGTTGGTTTTTCCACTTCTATTTTATTAGCTTTTGCTTCCATAATATATTCATGAGTCTTTGATTCACTTCCGATAACATTAGTTAAAAGATTAGCGAAGAAAATGGTTTTATAATGTGTTTTAAGATAAGCCATCTTGTAGGCAATGATTGAGTAAGCAACTGAGTGTGATTTATTAAATCCAAAGCCCGCAAAATTTAGTATTAAATCATATATTTGTTTAGCTAGTTCTCTTGGGTGATTTTTTTGGATACTTTTCTCAATGAATTTTTCTTCTTCAGCTTGAAGAAGTTCAAGTTTTTTCTTACTCATGGCACGTCTTAAAATATCAGCCTCACCTAATGTATAGCCGGCAAAAACATTTGCTACTTGAATAATTTGTTCTTGATAAATTAAAATTCCATAGGTGTCTTTTAATATTGGCTCTAGGCATTTATCTAAGTATGTTATTGGTTCTTCACCATATTTTCGTCTAATATAAGAATCAATGTTTATGGCAGCTCCAGGTCTAAATAAGGCAATGGCTGCAAAAATATCTTCAAAAGTATTTGGTTTTAATTTGCGAATAAAGTTTCTCATTCCTGCTGATTCAAATTGAAAAATTCCACTTGTATTGGCTGTTTCAAAAACTTTTAGTGTCTCTTTATCATCTAGCGGTATTTTAGAAAACTCGATTACTTCACCTGTTTTCTCTTTTATATCAGATAAAATATTATCAATAATTGTTAGATTTTTTAGACCTAAAAAGTCCATTTTTAGGAGTCCTAGATCCTCTAAATATTCCATTGTATAACCAGTAAGATACATATCATCTCCAGCTGTTAAAGGGATTACTTCATCAAGATCAACTTGACTCATTACAATTCCGGCAGCATGAGAAGATGTATGACGAGGAAAGCCTTCTAATTTTGTTGAAATTCTAAATAGCTCCGTAAGTGTTGTGTCGCTATCTACTCTTGCTTTAAATGCTTGATTGTTAGTATAGAAGTCATTTAATTTGTCTTTAGTTATGCCAGGAATAAAGCGACATAGTCCATCTACTTTATATTGAGGAATATTTAAAACTCTTGCAACATCTCGTAGAACTTGTTTAGCACTCATTGTACCAAAAGTTACTATTCCACAAACTCTTCTCTTACCATACTTCTCTACACAATAGTCAATTACTTCGCTTCGTCTATTGTCTGGAAAATCAGTATCGATATCAGGCATAGTTTTTCGTTCTGGGTTTAGGAATCGTTCAAAAACTAGGTCATATTCTAGTGGATCAATATCTGTTATTCCTAGTGAGTATGCAACTAGTGAACCAGCAGCAGAACCTCTTCCTGGGCCGACTAGAATTTTATTTTTCTTAGCAAACTTAATGAAATCATAAACTACTAAAAAATAATTTGGAAAGCCCATTTCATTAATAACTTGTAATTCGTATGTTAATCTTTTGCGGTATTTTTCTGGTATTTCGCCATTTAAACGTTTTGTTAGACCAACCTTGCATAATTCAAATAAGTATTTTGCTGGATCTTCACAATCGTATATTGGTAAAAGCAATTTAGCTCTAGGAAATTCTAAATTACATTTATCAGCAATTACTTGAGTATTAATAAGACCTATGTTATCAGAATAATCTAAAATATTAGAAATATTTAACTCGTGATTAGCTGTTTCATATAAAGTATTATCACTTAAAGTCTTTCCATCTCTAATCCGGTATAAATATGGTAAAGTATCTTCATCATTTTTAGTTAAATATAGACTTTCTTGAAAGAAAACTATATTTTTAGTAACAAGCAGTTCTTCAGTGGCTTGTTGTTTTGTTGTATAACCAAGATATAGTTCAGGATAAATAGTTGTTAGTTCTTGGTATTTATCCTTTGAATTATATGGTAGTATAGCTATAACTTCTTTATTATAAGTAGTTAAGTCTTCAATTATTACTTGTCGTTCACTTTGAATAGTAGATAATTTTATTAATGATTTATAGCCATCATAGTTTTTAGCATATAAAACGATGTTAAAGTCTTCTAATAAAATATGAAGTCCAATAATTGGCTTAATATTTTCTTTTTGACATTTATTAATAAATTCCATGGTGGCATACATGTTTGTATCTGTTAAGGCAATACTAGAGATATTACTTTGTTTTGTATAGTTAATTATGTCATCTACTTTTAATAAACTTGATAATAAAGAATAGTTACTTTTATTAAATAACGGAATATACATAGCAATACCTCCTCTTCATATTTATTTTATCATAAATATTAGTCTGTAAAAAGAGAAAGAATAGTTTTTAAAAAAACTGA
>CAZTRE010000056.1:0-4356 GCA_964616405.1 uncultured Mycoplasma sp.
CTTCAATTCGCATTTTAGAAATTATTGTAAAAAAATAAAAAAAGGTTAGTAAATTTAACCATTTTATCTTTGAGTTTCTAATTCTTTAGTAGCGTTTTTGCTACTTTTTTCATTTTTGATTTCAACTATCTCACTTAACAGGTCTTCTTCATCATGTCTAGCAATATACCATTTTTCCATCAACAACTCTATAAGTTTTATAAGTTTTTCTGCCTCGCCATCGTCAATTTCTATAATTTCATTAACATCTTTTTCCATATGAGCACCTATGTTGCCCAAAGAACGAAGAGAGTCTATTGCTTTCCATTGTGCTGGTGAGACTTTATCTTTAATTGAGTTTATTTCATCAAATAATTTACCTGATTTAACCTTTACTTTCCAAAAATCTCTAATCATTCCCTGTAAACATCTACGACTAAGTGTTGCAGATGCTTTAGGACTTAAAGACAAGATCGAATATGCTTCTTCATAATCTTCTCTAATAGCTTTTGGTATATAATCAGGATACTGTTTTGCTAATGATATTGGATATAATGGTATATTCATTCCTTTTAAATTATCTTCTCCAAGAGCAAAAAAGCTAACATTTTCGCACGTTGGACATCGCCTCATATATATATCAAAAACATTTTGCCATTCTGCTCCTTTTTGAGTACTATTGCCACTTACGTGACCAAAAAAACAATTAGTTGTTCTTTCAGTTTCATAAGTATTTGATACAGATGATTGACAAAAAGGACATATAAAATTCTTCTTCATATTTATTCACCTCCACTTATTCAAATCTTTTTAATAAACCATAAATAATTTCTTTATCTGATGCTTTTAAATGAGTAATATCCACTAATTCTGATGTTTCTAATCCTAATAGATAATCAGTAGATACTCTATATAGTCTTGCAAGCCTAATTAAAAATTGTGTAGATGGTAAAGCTATTCCCATTTCCCAACTATTTACAGTTGCTCTTGAAGTCCCAATAAGTTCACCCAATTCCGCTTGAGTAAATTTATTATCTTTTCTTATGTCTCTAAGTCTATCTCCAATATTAACTTCTGTATAAAAAACTTCAGTACCCTTTGAGTTTCCACAAACTTTAATATCTCCACGTTCTAATTGCTTTTGTCTTGCTTGAATAATCTTTCTTTTATTAATTGTTTCATCATTCATAATCCCATCTCCTTTTTATCAATAATGTCAAGTATACTTGACATTTTATTATAATTATAGTATAATATACTCTATAAATCAAGGGGTTGGAGGAATTTTATGATAAAGAAATGTAAACATAATCAGGAGAATGTAATTAGACAAATAACAAACGGTAATTTTGATAATGTTTCTTTTAGTGAATCCAATTTTGCTGACGATATAATTTTATCTATGTACGAACAGGGTATATTAAGATGTCTTACTGATAGTTTAAAAGATAAACGTCGTGTAAATTCATCACTTCCTTTTGACCTTATTTTATCTTTATCTATTGCTGCTAAGATGAAGGTAAAAACAAGCTTAAGTGATATTCCTTATGCTATTCAAGACCATCGTGTTTTGGCTAAACTAGGTTATACTATTGTAGATACTGAAGGAAATTTAAAAGATTCTCTAATGAGAGAAAGTTCATTAAGATTACTACTCGGAAAGTATAATTCTGATGAACTATTTTCGGCATATAATAATACAGTACAAAATCATATTATACCCAAAATAAATGCAAAACCTAATATTCATATTTTGGATTGTACAGACCTTTATGTAAACCTTAATAATAAGAATTATGAAGGTTCCGAAGTTACTAAAAATAAACATGGAGATATTGCTCGTGGATATAAATTAGGTTCTATTCGTGGGATTGTTGGTGACACTGGTATTATTGAGGAAATCTGTTTTGGCAGTTTAAAAACACATGACCTCACATTAACAAAAGATATGATTATGAAATCTAAAGTATTTAAAGAAGGAGATATTTTAATTAATGACCGTGGATTCTTAGATAGAGACCTTATCAATTACTTAAAAAAAGAACGTGGAGTAGATACCTATGTACCACTAAAAACAAATATGACCGCTTATGATGTGGCAGTTACTACAGCTCAAACATATGGAGAATGGGAAGACCATCCAAGTCGTGAAAATCAAAAGATTGCTTTCGTTCCAAACTTAAAAGAATATTGGTGGTCTGCTACAGCAAAATCTAACAAAAAGTATGCAGAAAATGACGACGTTGAAATTAATTCGTGTGTTGTATGGGATACTATACAAGATTCTTATTTTGTATTTGCTACAACAGATACAACGGTTAACGCTAAACAAATTATTACTACATATGAATTACGTCCAGAGATAGAAGAAGATTATCGTCAGTTAAAAGATTTTTGGTTACTAGATGACTTTCATAGCACTAAACTAAATATGATAGCATTTCATATTGTTACTGTTCTTTTTGGATACCTATTTTATCAAATATATACTACACTTCCAGAAGGTGAGGAATATTCTCATAAATGCCTTCCTGTAATTCTTAAAAATTATAAATCAAAAATAATGCCACATTTAGTTTTTTATGCTGGAAATGAATTTTGTATTATAAGTATAACGGAGTTTGCAAAATTATATAACCAATGTAATGAAAAAGTACGAAAGCGACTGGATTTTATTTTTGATAAGACATAAAAAAAGGATATTCAAGAAATAAATCTTAATAACCTTCCAAAGTTTAATATTATATTCATGTAAACATCTATTTAAAATAAAGATTGCATTAAAATTTTATAATGTTTATCATCGATTTCTATTAGGCTTTTCTTACCATCATTAAATATGATTGCTACATTGTAAATTCCTTTTGTTTTTCCAGAAATACCAGCTAGTAATCCAACTGGCCCCAAAACTAATGCTCCAGCTCCAGCTCTTAACATAGCACTAGAAGCTGATTTAACTTTATCTTCTGTTAACACTTCATAACTTTCAACTGTACTTTTATTTAAATTGATATGAGTGGTAGTAAATATATCACCGTCTTTACCACTTCCAAAAACTAAATAACTTCCTAAATATTCTATTCTTACATCATCATCAATATAGTCTCCGCTAATAACTTTATTTTTTGCTTTTGCCATATATTACAAACTCCTTACCTTATTTTAACATTATAGGTTTTACCATTAATTTGGTATTGCAAAATTAATCCAGCTTCAGTATTACTTTCTGCTTCTTTAGGAACTTCTACTGCATACCAAATTTTCTTGGTTTTTAGTGGTTCGATATCCATATACCAATCATATTGTTCTACTCTTGAACCATCATCTTCCTCTGTCATAAGGATAGCATCATAATTATATTTATTGTTATATATTAATTTTGCTTTTGGTAATTTGCTACCACTTAAAGTATCTGTTCCTAAATTTTTTATAACTGTTTTTACTACTAAATATGTATTCCCATTTCCTGCTGGATAATAAGTATAGTAGCTATCTGGGTTTGTTGGCTCAATTTTTTCACAAAATAACGAAGTTTCAAAAGAAATATTATAATTATCATCATATTGAATGTTTTGTCCTATTGTAACATCAATACCCTTTGTAGTTTTTTTATCTGATTTAGTAGTTTTATCCTTATTATCTGTTACATTTGTATTGGTATTGGTATCTTTTTTATCTTTATTAAAGATATCACTATAACTACATCCTGTAACAGACAATACTAATATCCCACAAATAATTACAACTAAAACTTTTTTCATACTAATTTTTCTTTCCTTTCTCTCTAATAATTATTCCTAAAGCATATAAAATTAAAAAATATGTAACATTATTAAGTGTTCCATCTAATAGATGTTCGATGTTATCCAGCTTTATACTACAATAGAAATCAAACAAGAATTTTAAGATAAACAGACCAAATACTAATTTCAAAAAGAAACTACTTGTAAGATTTTTAAGCATTATTTTCATACATTATACTCCTTTCGATATTATTATAACATTATATGGACAATGTGTCCATATATAAAAGTGGACAAAATGTCCATAATATAAGTAGGATGGTGATGAATATGACACATAGCGACACCTACTACTTTGACATTATAAGATATAACATTAAAAAGTATCGAGAAGAAGCTGGATTAACTCAACAACAACTTGCTGATAAAGCAAATATAACAATGAATTATTTAGCAAAGATTGAGAGTAAAAAAATGCAAAGAGGTTGCACAATTGTTATTGTTGGTAGAATTGCAGATGCTTTAAATATAGATATTAGAGAATTATTTAAACCAATAGAAAAATAAAAAGGACTCGTTTTTGAATTGAGATTCCTTTTTATTTTTTATTATTTTCTAAAATGCGAATTGAAGT
>CAZTRE010000057.1:0-2872 GCA_964616405.1 uncultured Mycoplasma sp.
ATTGATGTTCAAATTAATTTTTTCATCAAACTTATATGCCTTTATAGTATAAGGCAAACGATATAGTTTAGATAAGGAATGATAAAAGATGCTCTGCTCATTATCGTTCGTCAAAGATAAATCGATTGGATTCACTTTATAAAATAGTGCTAATTCTCCAGTTTTTAGTTTAATTAACCCATTATCCGTTATACCGCCCACATTAACAAAACTTTGTGAGTTTTGCATTTTGTTCTTTATTGTTCGCTTATCTAAATAAGTTTTGTTAGATTTTTCTTTTAATTTTTTTACTAATTTTTCTTCTTTTTGTTTTTTACGTTCCTCTTTACTTTTTTTCATCTATCCCCCATTCTTCTTTTATTTATAATAATAGTAATTTCTATTTTTAAATAAATATTTTACAAATAAAATAAAAAGCTTATATACTCGGTTGCATTTACTAAAATCCATCGGAACTAAAGATAAAATTCCAAATGCTATAATAACGATTGCAACTGTATAAAATTTTAATAAAAATAGTATCGTAAAAAATAATACAAAAATCCCACCTAAAATGAGATCTTCAAACTCTAGGTTAAATAACCCTAGATTCCTTTTTATACTTCTTAATGTTATATACATAACTAACCCCTTTATACTCGATCTGACTCGTTTCCATAATCTCTTATTTTTGGCCTAGACATATATCTACTACTTCTAGGATTACCTATATTTCTGATGCTGTCAAATGCTCCTCCAAAACCATTTCTAATATTGTTTATACCCTGTTGAGCAAGTGAAACGCCACCTTTAATATAGTCTGCATTATATTTATCATTACTAAAATCCCATTTATTTGCAGCATCTTTGATATTACCTTCACCACGAGATTCGATCATTCTTCCATAAGCTCTAGCAATTGGATTTCCACTTTGTTGTAAACTAGCACCTTTCATCATTTGACCGACACCTTTTCCTACTTTACTATTCATTCGTTTAGATAATCCAGAATTCATTTTTGGATGAATACTTGCAACTCCTGCATACATTCCTTTTGCTGTTTGGAATCCACCTTTAGCAAGTTCTCCTATTCCTTTACTAGCTTTATATGTTCCTTTTGCAATTCCGCCAGTAGCTCCAATGGCACCAATTCCGACTCCAGTAGCAGTCGCTAAACCGCCTCCTAAGCCTCTCATTGCCATCATCATATCTCTACCACTATTTGCAGAAACATTTTCGCCTATAAATCTATTAAGAGAAGTACAACCAGTCATCAGTAACATCGCACATCCTAAATACAAAACTGTTTGAGTAACGATTTTAGTAAAATACGGTAAACTATTTATATCTACACTATTTTGAATCGCATTAAACATAATAGAAGTAAGTCCAATTAAAAGCATCATTGCTCCAGCTTGCAACACTAATGAAGCAAGTTGTTGGTATAAAGCAGATCTTTGTTCTTTTCGACCTACACTAGTTGCCAAAACGAGTGGAGATATAACCATTAAAAATGCAAGTTCTAATTGCCTTCTACCTAACATAAGTACAGCAAATCCAACAGCAAATAAGAAAATTGCTCCAATTATAATTCCAAATAAGAAATTATAAGAAAAAGCATAATCTTCTGTATCATTCCAAATACCCGGTTTATAGATATTACATCTAAACGAAAAAGATCCGGAATCTGATACGTCACTTGCCGTTATTGTATTATTTCTAACAAGATTTTCAAAGTCAGCCATTGTGCTCACCGATGAAGTATCAGCATAGCCATCAAGTTTTTTCTTTAATTCATTGACATTTTTCTTATCTACTTTATCGCCATCTGATACTTTATAACATGCTTCATTGATTGTTAGATAAGAAGTTTTCATATTATCTCCGATCGTTGAAGTTCCATTATTAAACTGATTATAAATTGCATTTGATAGATTAGCGCCGAGATTAATAGACGCATTAAAAATCATATAAACACAAAATATTAAAAATCCACATTTAATTATATCTTTTACTAGTTCAAACATCGGTAATTCATTGCTGTCTGCATCTAAAATTCTAAAAGTTATTTTCCAGATTGCAAATAACAAAAGAACCACGAAAGCCAATATAAAAAAAGCATTAAATATCTTGGTAAATGGTGAATTGTCTAAATTTTCCAATATTTTAATGAAATTCAAACTATTGATTTTATGAGCAACATCATATAACACATCGATTGTATTAAATATGATATTTACTATTCCCATTCCAATACCACGTAGAATGTCTAAAACACCATATTTAATATCAGAAGCTATACTCGCTACTAACATAAATAATCACCTACCCCAAAGTATCAATTACAAAATTGATAATACTTGGTACTAATATAAGTAGTGCCACACCCATTAAAGTATAAAGAATCGTTTTTTTCTTTCTTTGTTTTGTTTCATCATCACCTATGATAAACTGAATTGTAAAAACGACGAGTGCGATGAAAGCAATTACTATACCAAAAATTTGAATCTTTGTAGCAAGATTCTTGATTATGGTTCCTAAACCTTCAATAGTGATGTCGCCACCTTCGATTTTTTCAATTGCATAAACATTGTTTGCCATCCCAAACATTCCGGTTAGAAATGTCATAACCGAGATCAAAATTAGATTTATTCTATCACTTGTTTTATTTATTTTGTTTTTTAGCATCTATCCCCCTTTTTAACTTTTATAAAGTAGCTGAATCTTTATCTTTTATTTCCTCTACATAATTTAATATTAACTGTAAATTTTTCTTTAATAGTTCGTTATCTTCCAATTCATATTTCTCTTTTAAATCTTCTATAAGTCCATTATTATTTTTATCGAATGTATAAACGCCATCGTACAAAGTGCAAGCTGTATTATTATCTAC
>CAZTRE010000057.1:2882-3447 GCA_964616405.1 uncultured Mycoplasma sp.
GATCCTGCTCCTTTGTGAGTTTATCAAGAGTATCTAAAGAATATCTAGTAGAAGGTATATTTACATCGCTAGTTCTTAATACAATAGCAACAATATCTAATTCCATTTCATCAACCTCCCTATCAAATATAAATTTTAGTTCACGAGCTTCTTGCTCATTTAGTTTTAAGTAATCATCTTTACTCATGCCATCATTAAGAGAAGTGAAAACGGATACCTTGTCAATATCCGTTTTTACATAAACTTCTAACTTGCCATTACTATTGTTTCCATAATATTTAAAATCTAAATTATACATATTAGTTACAAGTTCATTTAAAGTATATATTTTCTCTTTATCTATCATTATTTCGTCATCTCTTCTTCAGTTTCGACTTCAGTTTCATTACTTTTTACATTTTGAAGATTTTTATAAAAAGTAACGATTGGTTGCATTACTGGAATAGAACCATCTTTGGTTTCCACATTCTTAGTAGTACAATATCCATCAAGTTGAATTAAAGAACCTTTTTTAGATAATTTCATAAGTCTTTCTGCATCTTTATTCCATAGAGCATAGTGAAGA
>CAZTRE010000057.1:3457-4155 GCA_964616405.1 uncultured Mycoplasma sp.
TCACGGTCAATTGCGACAGTAATATTTGCCACCTTATTATCATTTTCTAGTTCTTTAATTTCTGGATCTTTCGTCAAACGTCCTACAATACAAAATTTATTCATTTTTCCTCCTATTTCTTTTATTCAGTTTATATCAAAACCCCTTTATTCTTTTAAAATTTAATGTTTCTTTTTATTGTTTCTTTTTATTGTTTCTGTTTGAAATAAGGATAAATCCTATTCCAATAACAACTACTAATCCACCAATTAAATTAATATAAGTGTTTGATGAAGTATTTGGTACTTCGATATTAACTAACGTATCTTCGATTACAGCACCATGTTCTGTTACATCAAAGTAAACTTTTTCCTCACTTAAAACATAATTGTCGATAGTAGCGATTTCTTGCCAGTAGTATTTGCCATACTCCATCTCTACTTCGATATTACCATCTTCATTAGTAATACCTTCATAGACAAGATTTCCTTCTAAATCATAAATACCGATCGTTACACCAGCTAAACCTTTTCCATCTTGATTTACCTTATGAATGATGATAGTAGATTTTATTTTTTCATCTTCCATAGTAGCTTTGATGATTTCTCCATCTTCTGTAACTTCAAACCACATAGGTTCTTCATTTACAACATAAGATTCTGGAGCTTCTTTTTCTAAAATATAGTATTTGCCTACTGGAATGTCTTTAAGTATGATTT
>CAZTRE010000058.1:0-4147 GCA_964616405.1 uncultured Mycoplasma sp.
ATGTAAATAGAAAAAAATACACCATTACAAGTCCTAAAACTCTAACAAGTAATAGAACACTACCTATACCAAAAGAATTAGTAAATGACTTAAAAGAGTTAAAGGAAAGTGCTATGAGTTATACTAATTTTCAAGAAAATTGGTTTATATTTGGTAATTCTACCCCTCTTGGAGATGATGTCATTAGAAGAAGAAAAAATGATAAGTGTAAGGAGGCAGGTGTTAAAGTTATTAGAATCCATGATTTTAGGCATTCCTGTGCCTCATTACTTATCAATAATGGTGCAGACATAACACTTGTTGCTAAATATCTAGGACACTCTAAAATTGATGAGACATTAAATACCTACTCTCACATGTTTAAGAACAAACTAGACAATATCATTGGTCTTATTGATAAATTAAATGATACTAGAGAACAAAATATTGAGTGTGATAATTCAAATGATTATAAGAACAATAAAGATGACTTTGAAATGAGTTTATAATAGAAATAAGGAATTTGGTTTATATGCCAAGTTCCTTATTTTTTTTATGCTTTTAAATTAGAAAAAACTTAAAAATGCTACCTAATTGCTACCTAAAGCACATTTTTTAGTTTTGGCTTTTTAGAAAACCCTTATAAATAAAGGGCAAAATAAATGGAGCACATTTAATCGTGCTCCTTCAGGGGGTTCGGTTGAATATACTCTAACATTAAACCGTTAGAGATATCGGCGTGACATGTATCACGCATCTTAATAATAAATTATTATAACCAAAAAGTCAATTACTTATAGAAAAATAATTTTACCTTTACACTTCTAACTACTCTAAAATTAAGTCATACCTACAATTCCAATGTAAAACAAAAAAAGCTAACTTTTATTAGCTTTTGTTTTATCCTTTAGTAATTGAATTAATTAATCTTATCTTTAGTTCATCATTATCAGTATCTTTATTTAATAAATACTCCCTTGAATCTTTCTTGGCTTGTAATAATATTTTATAATCAGATTTAATATTCGCAATCTTAAATGACATATCACCGCTTTGTTTAGTTCCAAACAGATCTCCATGCCCCCTAAGTTTAAAGTCTTCTTCACTTATCTCAAAACCATCATCAACAGTTTCCATTATTTTTAATCTTTCGGCATCACTATCACTAATCAAAATACATTGACTCTTAGAAGTACCTCTTCCAACACGTCCTCTTAATTGATGAAGCGTTGATAAACCAAATCTATCAGCATCAAAAATAACCATAGTCGTCGCATTTGGAACATCAACACCAACTTCTACTACTGTAGTAGAGATAAGTATTTGTACATTGCCCTCTTTAAATTGTTCCATAATTAAATCTTTAGCCCCACTCGACATTTTTCCATGAACAATATCGATCTTATAATGCTCACCAAAAGCTAATTTCATCTTATCACGAAGCTCGCATACATTTGTCAAATCAGAATTTTCGCTTTCTTCAATAAGCGGTGCAATAACATAAACTTGATGGCCAGCCTTTAATTCTTCATACATCATTGCCAATACATCTTTAATTTCTGTATTTGTTTTTAAATACGTATCAATTTTTTGCCTGCCTTTTGGCCTTTCTTTAATCGTAGAAACATCCATATCCCCAAAGATTGTTAATGCATAAGTTCTAGGAATTGGTGTTGCGCTCATATATAATACATCTGGCTTTATACCTTTATTTTGTAAATTAGCTCTTTGATGAACTCCAAAACGATGTTGCTCATCTGTAATAACCAAACCTAAATTATGATACTCAACTTCATCTTGAATCAAAGCATGAGTTCCAATAACCATATGTACAGAACCATCTTTTAATCCTTTATATATTTCAGTTTTATCTTTCTTTGGAGTAGACCCAGTTAATAATTCCACTCTAATGTTTTCTTTTTCTAAAAATTTCTTTAAATTCAAATAATGTTGCGTTGCAAGTATCTCCGTAGGAGCCATCAATGCACTCTGATAACCACTAAAATAATTGGCTAACATTCCAATAAACGCAACAATAGTTTTTCCACTACCAACATCTCCCTGTAATAGTCTGTTCATCCGACTAGGAGATTCCAAATCAGAAATAATCTCATCAACGGCTTTCATTTGATCTCCCGTAAGTTCAAATGGAATACTCTTAATAAATTTATCCACTTTTTCATGATCAATATTTCTCTCCAAGCCATTCTTTTCTCTTTTATTTTGCTCTTTCAAATAATTAATCTTAAACATGAATTGAAATAATTCTTCATATTTTAATCTAACAGTAACTTCTTTTAACTTTTCTCTAGTAGAAGGATTATGCACAACATTAAGAGATGTCTTTTTATTCAAAAAATTATACTTTTCAATATACTCTGTAGGAATATAATCAGGTATTTCTTTTCCATGCATTAATAACGCCATATTAATATATGTAGAAATATTCTTATTAGTAAGTCCACTAGTACAATGATATACAGGTTCTATCCTTGCTTTATTAGTTAATACCCCCATCTTGATATCAGAAGCTGTAATAACATTCTTCGTTTTATCAAGCTTTCCAATAACAGTTATACCCGTTCCAACAATCAATTGATTTTTTAAAAAAGCTCTATTAAAAATAGATACTCCCACAACTCCTGATGAAGTAACAAGTCTAAAATTCATCTTATTAAGTCCTGCTTTAAATCTCATCAAAATAGGAACACTTTCTACTTTTCCATCTATAATAATTTTCCCACCATCTTCAACCTCAGATAAATCATTTCGTTCTAAAACTTCATATCTAAAGGGATAATGAGTCACTAAATCTTCTATTGTATTAATATTTATTTTGTTTAACAAAGAAAGGGATTTTGGTCCTATACCTTTTACATCCTTTAATTCCGTCATGGGATATCACTTCCTTCTTGGCCTATTATATCACACATCCATATTTTTTACAAAACAAAAAACTACAAAAAAAACAATTTTTTTCTTGTAGTTTTATATTCAACTAATTATATTATAATGGTTATATTTTAACTAAAAAGATGTTACTCACCATCAGCCTTTTGTTCATCATCAAAATCCAAAACTTCAGCATCTTCACCTATTTTTTCTAATTTATCACTAATAGAACTAATTTCCATCAAATCATTTTCACTAGCTGCACTATACTTAATTGATTCAAGTTGAATATCCTCTACAGTAAAACCATTTCTACTTTCTTTTTCTTTCCCAATAACAGCCTCAATATTATCATCAAAAGACATCTCTGTAGAATTCACATCAAAAGTAGCAGACTCAACATTTGCTTCCAAAACATTTAAAATATTCTCTGCATCAACCGCCATAACAGATGCCTGACCTTCAATACGTTTTACTTTCCCAACTTCAATTTCAGTACCATCTAAAATATTTTTTCGTATCTCTAAACTTTCTTCCATCAAAGCTATTTTTGCTTGAACTATTTTTTCCACACATAAAATGGTCCTATCATATGTACTTAAATCTGCCTCTAATGTCGTTTTAACATTATCTAATACCTCTGACTTAAATAATAAGTTTGGAACATAAAAAACTGCTTCACTAATCAAACTTTCAATATCTTTTAATCCCTGAACATTGGCATTAAGTTTTAACTTTATTTGTTTACTATCTATTTTATCAAATAATTTATTTGATAACTTATCAATTTCATCCAAATCCCAAGAATTATAAATACTATTTAAAAGTCGTTCTTCTTGACTAGCAATAAATCCTATAAGCCCTAGTTTCGCATTACTAATAAGTTTTTTCGCAATAAAATAATAAACATGCATTTCCTCAACTAAAACTCTCAATGTTATCACAAAATCACTTCCCCATTATTCTATATTAATAATACTAAAACAGACTATAAATGTCAATTTAATAAAACTACTATTAAACACATTTCCTCAGATCTTTTCCAGAAAATTACAAAAAAAGTTAAAAAAGCAATTAAATTATACTTTTTTTAAAATATTTTTAACTTTTATATTGACAAAAAGACCATCTTCGATTAGTATAGTAATCACCAATTCGGAATTAGGCGAATTGGTCGCTAGTATCACACTAGCCAACCCCTTTTTATTCTTTTTGGAGGTCGCCTCTCAGGGGGAGCGACCTCTTAGATAAAAAACAAAACAAGGTATTGCCGAAT
>CAZTRE010000059.1:0-3716 GCA_964616405.1 uncultured Mycoplasma sp.
GTTTATGTAAAACCATGTCGATATACATATGAATTTATGGAAAACAATGAATATTTTACGATTAGTTTCTTTGATGAAACATATAAAAAAGATTTAGCAGTATTAGGTAGTAAATCTGGAAGAGATGAAGATAAAATTGCCCTTACAAAATTAACTCCTAAGTATTTAAAAAACGCTGTTTCCTTTGAAGAAGCAAATTTAACTATTATATGTAAGAAGATTTATTATCAAGACTTAGAACTTGATCATATTGATAAAAATAGTATTTCAGAAAGTGATTTTGATCGTTTTTATAAAAAAGATCCGGTACACAGAATGTATATTGGAGAAGTTATAGATATTATAGATAAAAGAGTGGGAAATAACCAATAATATTTCTCACTTTTTATTTATTTTCCTAAATGAAGAAGGGCCAAGTTATATAATTCGTATTGACATTGTTCTTAATTCGGTATATTATATAGCCGAGGTGAAGGAAATGGACTATATGACTGTAAAAAATGCTTCTGAATTATGGAATATCAGTGAAAGACGAATAATTAATTTATTGAATAATAAAAGAATTCCCGGAGCATATAAAGTTGGCAGAAGATGGTGCATCCCGAAAGATACAACTAAACCCATAGATAGAAGGACAAATTACTCAAATGATAAATTAGATAAAAAAGTCATCGTTATTGCGGGTATCAACTCCGAAATAGGAAAAGAACTTTCTAAAATTTTATTAGAAAAAGGATATTATATTGTTGGATTATACCAAGAAGATAGTGAAATTGATGCAGAATTAATAAATGACGATATTGAGTTGAAGCCTGTTAATTATTTTGATAGAAATTCTCTTTTAAAAGTTACTTCTGAAATAAATAAAGACATTTTTGGTTTAGTATTTATGGAAATTTATTTTGAATTAGAAGACTCACTTGATTTTGATTATGATAAATTTGAGGAAAGTTATAAAGTTAATGTTTTTTCAGCTAACTTGTTAGTAAGAGAACTAGTAAAAAAGATGAACTTTGAATCTAGTATTGTTATTGTAAATAGTATTGAAGCTTACCGTGGTTCATTTGGTGCATCTGCATATGCTTCTGCACAAGCAGCTAAAGTAAACCTTGTTCAAACATTTGCCAATGTTTTTACAGAAATGTATGGAGTAAGAATTAATTCTGTAATGGCAGGCTGGATAGGTGGCGTTATGGAAAGTGATGATTCCTTCAATAAAGCTAAAAACTCTATCCCAATGAAAAGGCTGGGTAATCCATATGAAATAGCCGATGATATTTACTTAATGCTTACCCGACACAAGTATACTAATGGAAGTTCCCTAGTTTCTGATGGCGGATATTTATCAGTAGATGAACAATCAAAAACAGAAGATTTAGATTCAGGAAAATTTTATAGAATATTAGATAAATTCTTTTCAGAGACTAAAAAGGGATCCCAAATGTGGATTACTTCTACAATGATGGATAATGAATGGAATGAGGATCCAGCTGAAAGAAAATTTATTCAAAGTAATTTTGATGCTGTAAATCGTGGCGTAAAAATGGAAAGAATTTTCTTATTTAGTAAGAGTTTATTACCAGAATATAAAAATAATAAATATATTCAAAGATATTTATCTGACAATAGAATAATAACTAGTTTCGTCGACATTGATGAGGTAAAAGAAAAATTCCCAGAACTTTTAAAAGTTGTAAAAGAAGGATGGATAGGAATTGACGATTATGCCTTACTTGTTGATTTACCTAGTGATGGTACATCTAGAGGATACGTTACAATGAATAAACTAGAAATAAACAAAGCAAAAGATTGCTTTAAAAAATTAAAAGAACTAGCCGTTCCCTTAAGAAATGTAATTAAAAAAGATTAATAGATAAAATATACATTTTTATGTGATAATATGGTTCATGATAAAGAGGAGAAATTTATGCCAAGATTAAATGATATATATTACAGAGTAGATAGAGAGATTGTAGAAAATGGTTTTTGGGAAGCAGATAATGAAGGAAAGAAGACACTTATTGACACGGCCTTAAAACATTTTGTTATAGAAAAAATAGAAGAATGTAATCAAGAAAAGCGTTTATCTACAGGGGTACAAACAGAAATAACATTGTGGGATTTTGAGAAAAAGAGGCTATATGAAGCCTACAAAGATGTATCTTTAAGCGAAACTGTTAGAATGTTAGGTGATATAATTCCAAAAGAGGATCACTTTGAAACACTTCGTCATTTGACTCATTATATTTTAAATGTCGCAGGTACATTACAAGGGCCTTCTATCGTTTGGAGTGTTGATAATTCAGTGGAATTTTTGGGAAATTCAGTAGTAACTTTTAATGACAGGGGATATTGGGATGCATTAATATCTCATGACCAGACATCTTATGTTCAGACATTTGAATTTGCCCATTCTGTTTTTAATGAATATATTTTAGGCAAGGGTCCAAAACAAAAACAATTAGTATCATCTAAAAAACTACTACCAAAAAGTGATAATTAAAATCACTTTTTTAACTTTGCTATAATATGGGATAACTTGATATAAAAATCTTTATATTCAGTATTATAAATGTTATAATGTAGTTGAAAAAACAGGCGGTTTAGTATAGAAGTTGGAGGAAATTATATGAACTCAAAAATATATTTAGACAACAATGCCACCACGAAGTGTGATGAAGAAGTTTTGAATGCAATGTTACCATATTTAAATGATCAATATGGTAATCCTAGTAGTACATACTCTTTTGGTAAAGATGTTAAAGATGAAATTATAAACGCAAGGAAAAATATTGCAGAATTATTAAATGCTGATGAAAAAGAGATAATATTTACTAGTTGCGCTAGTGAGAGTAATGTTACTGCGATTATGAATGCAGTAAAAAATAATCCTGAAAAAAAGCATATAATTACAACAAAAGTAGAGCATGCTTCTATTATGGAAACAATGAAATATTTAGAAGACAATGGATATAAAATTACATATCTGTCAGTAGATGAACTAGGTAGAATAAATATCCAAGAATTAGAAAGTGCAATAACTAAAGACACTTGTTTAATTGCCACTATGATGGCTAATAATGAAATAGGTAATATATATCCTATAAAAGAAATAGGTCAAATTGCAAAGAAAAATAATATTTTATTTCACTGTGATGCAGTTCAAGCAATCGGTAAAGTTAAAATAGATGTTAAAGATTTAGATGTTGATACGTTATCTTTATCTGGGCATAAAATTAATGCCCCAAAGGGAATTGGAGTGTTATATATCAAAAATAAAGTTCCTTTTACACCGTTAATTTTCGGTCATCAAGAAAAAAATAGGCGTGGGGGAACTGAAAATGCACCATATATTATTGGCCTTGGAAAAGCAGCAGAATTAATATTAAAAGATGATTATAAATCAATAAATGATTTGAAAAAATTAAGAGACTATATGGAATCAGAAATTAAAAATAATATTAGTGATGTTCTTATTTATGGAGATTTAGAAAATAGAACACCTAATACATCAAGCATAGCGTTTAAAGGTGTAAATGCCGAAGAATTATTATTAATGTTAGAGTCATTCAATATATTTGTTTCAACAGGTTCTGCTTGTAATTCAGAAATTGCTGAACCATCTCATGTTTTAACTGCTTGTAATGCCGATTTAGATAATTACAGTCCTATTAGAGTTAGTTTAGGAAAATATAATACAAAAGACGAAATAGATA
>CAZTRE010000060.1:0-3276 GCA_964616405.1 uncultured Mycoplasma sp.
GTCAAGATAATTATGAAAAAATGGTTAATTACTTTTTAGAAGATAATGAATAATAGTTAAATAACATTATGATATTAAATCCTATTAGTGGTACTTGTAAAAAATAATATCATTAATGTAATATTATTGACATCTGAATATGAGTTCATAATGATTTTTTATAAAAATTATATATATAAAAAGAACTTGTTATGTAAGAAAATATTATAGTAAGTATAAAGCGGGAGGCTTATTAGAAGGCAGTCGAAAGATTGTCTTTTCTTTTTGTACGAATTTGTTTAAATATTAATGGTGTTATAATATTAATGAAAAAAGTTGATTTATAATGGAACATTAAAAAATCAATTTAGTTTTGTGACTAAAATAAATTATATGTGTTATAATAGAAAGTAATAATAGGAGTTGATTAGATGAACCAAAATACTAGCGTGATAAAATGGGAATTAGTTAACCCGGTTAAATTTAGAGATAAAGAATGTGGAGAAGTTGAGGTTGTAGCAGGGGGAACTTTTTCATATCAAATTATTAATCAAGAGACATTTTCAGCTTCAGCTACTCAGGCAAATATGTCACAAGAAGATTATGCTAAGGGGCTGTTACTTAGTATGGTAATTGAGGAAATTAATAAATTTTCTGGAAAGATGGCACTTAGTTTAAGTGATTTTGTAAAAGGGGATAATGTTTTATTAAATGGTAATAAGAAAGTTGCTGTTGTAGGACTTAATTTTACAAGTGTTATTGTTGAAAGTATTGAGTTAACTGAAGAATCTAGAAAGAAGATGAAAGATATTGAAACTTCTAAAATAAAGTCCGCAATTACAGGAAGAGAGATTGTTAATAATAAGAAAGAGATAGATGAAAGTAACACTGTTGAAGAAAGTACTGAAGTATTAGTTTCAGAGACTGCATTACCTGAAAAGAAAAATGGTGTTTTAGGAATTTTACTTGTTGCGATTGTAGTAGCGATTTTGATAATGATTTTATTTAAATAGACGGTTATAAATAAGTCGTTATTATTGTTGAACTTGAGTTATATCATAAAATATGAGGAGTATCGAGTATGAGAAAATTTGTGTTTATAATTATATTGGGAATTATCTTATTAGGAGCGACTGGATGTGAAAAGATAGGGGAAAAAACAGTTACTTGTGTAAGTGAGAAGGTAGGTAAGTCTCCAGAGATAGTTTACTATGAGATTTATAAAATTAAAAATAATGAAATAGTTAGTTTAGAAAAATATAATATCAGAACATTTGATAAAGAATATTTAAAGTTAGTTAAAATTGATGAGATAATTAAAGTGTATGAAAGTGATAAAGATACTAAGGTTGAGAAGTTAGGAAAAAATCAGATTAAGGTTATAGATACTAATCCAACTAATGTATTTAAAAATTCTAAAGCAAATGATATGGCAACTTTAATTGTTAACTCGATGGAGAAGAGTGATTTTAGTTTATATAGATATACTTGTACAATTGAGTAAATGCGACTTTGGTCGTATTTTTTTTGGAATTTAATTTGATAAATATAATAGAATTTATCAGAGGTGATTCTATTATGAATATAGTCATTAAATATTTTTGAATATTTGTACTGGCAACCTTTTTAGGTTCAGTTTTAGAAACTATTTGGTGTTTTATTTGTAGTGGAAGGTTTGCTAAAAGAAAAGATTTAATATATGGATATTTTACTTCGATGTATGGAATAGCGGCAGTTGCGATTATAATTATCTTAGAAAATTTAAAAGTAGAGGATGTAAGATGGGCATTTTTAATTTCATTATTAATTAGTGGACTAATTGAATATTTTACGAGTTTGTTATTGGAAAAAGTATTTGGCATTAGTTTTTGGGATTATTCAAGAATAAAACCTAATATACATGGACGAGTAAATTTATGGTATTTGATGTTATTTGGGGTAATAGGAGTAGGTTGGTGGAAGTTATATTCTTTTATTTTAGAGAATTTTAATTTTGATTTTAGTAAAGTAGTTATTATAATTAGCTTAATGGCTTTTGTATTTTATTGTTTGGACTTTATTATGACCGGAATAATCCTTCTTAGATTTAAAGATAGGAGAAAAGGTATATTTCCTAGGAATCATTTTGAAAGCTGGTTAGATTTAAAATATAGTGATAAAAAATTAGTAGAAATATTTTCGCATCTTGAGGTTTTAGATAAAGTAATTATAGAGTGAAGGTCAATTATAAATAATAAATTTAGATTAATATAAAATAAAAAAGAGTATTGCATTTTATCAATACTCTTCATTTTCATCATCTTCGTCTGATATACCAAAGGCATCTGTTAAACCTATACCTAGACCATAAAGCCAGTCTTTTTCTTCTTCAGGTTCGCTCTCTGGATCTATAATTTTTTCTTCATTTAATAGTTGAATATTTTCATCATCTTTTTCTTCAGTTTCATCTTTGTTTTTATCTTTTTTATTAATTATACCAATACCACCTGCGGCAGCAGCAATTGCTGTTCCAAGGCCTGCAGTAATGGCTCCAACACTACCTTTTTTAATAGGTGTTTCTCCATTTGGTAAAATCTGTCCTGCTTTTGGAATAGATGTTGCAACATTAGAACCTTCAAGTGTTAGGGCATTTTTATCCGTTAATTCAATACCTTCTAACGTAGTTTCTTCATCAACCTTAATGTTAGGAGTATTTCCGATTACGTTATCTTTTGGTATTGTGTTACCAATAATGCTTGTAGACGTATTATTAGATGGAGTTTCGTTAGTTGGAGGAATTGGTGTAACTGGTGGGTTAGGATTGGTTGTTGGAGTTTCTTGCTCTGGTACTTTGTTATATTTTGCCAATAATGCTTTTAAATCATATTGGTCGTTAGGATCTTTACCATCCATAATCATGGCAAGAGCTAATTTATCTTTGTTAATTGTACCATCTTCATTGAAAATATCGAATCCATAAATTTGTGTTATTTCATCTCTTAATTCCGGATTTGCTTGTATTGTTTTTTCTAAGCTTGAAGATAATTCTTCTAAAGCTACTTTATCAACAGATATTTCTCCATTTAGTATTTTTTCAATTTCTTCATCAGTAAAGCCAAGTTCTTTTAATTTTACTTTGATAACTTCTTGGACATTTGGTGGTAAATTTTTAATTACATCTGGATTAAGCTTATATTCTTCTCGTTTATTACCATCTGTTGGCTTTGTTAAATTGTTGTCAAGTGCTGCACCTATAGTTGCCACTTTACTGGCATCTTCAGCAATTGAAATGGTTTTTTGTTTTGTATATTGATAATC
>CAZTRE010000061.1:0-3229 GCA_964616405.1 uncultured Mycoplasma sp.
TCTTTTGGTTTCCGTACTAGCTATATGTAAATAAACTCCAAATAATTTGGAGTTTTAATATATTTATAAGAATAGGAGAAGGTATGTCAACAGAGATATTAGGATATGATTGTGATGGAAATGCACTATATGAATTTGTTATAATAAGGACAATATGGTATTCAGATATAGATTTTGAAAAAGAAACTAACATCGATCCTAGACGATACTGTATTGTTAAAGCGTCTGATGGAAAACCTTATTTAGTTAGTATTTATGATAGCTAGAATAAAGAAGCAATCAATAAATTTGAAAATAGAAGATTTGATTCTACTGTTCCAATTAAAATTAGGCCAATTATAGATGCAGAAAATTTTGAAAAAGCCTTTGATAGTAATGGTAATCAATTTTGTTGTGAATCAAATTCAAAAAAATCTACACTAATAAAAATTCTAAACAGAGAATTATCAAAATAAAATTCAAAAAATCAATTAAACTATTTTGCCATTTATGCTTTTGTGCAACATAACTATTGATTTTTTATTTTGTCGTATAAACTTTTTCCACATTTATTGTGGATAAAATATTAAGATTTTTGTATAATGAAATTGTAATTTATATTAGGAGGTATTGCTAAATGGAAAAAATATATAACAAATTAGTACGTGATAATATTCCAGATATATGTAGAGCAAATGGAGAAACACCATATACGAGAGTCTTAAATGATGAAGAATACTGGGACTATTTGTTGAAGAAAGATAGTGAAGAATTAGAAGAAGTTAGAACTGCTGGATCTTTGGAAGAAAGAAAAAAAGAGTTAGCAGATAAATTAGAACTAATAAGGGCCATGGCAAAGTTCAGTGGATTTAAGTTAGATGAAATTATTGAAGAAGCTGATAGAAAAAACAAAAAAAATGGTGGTTTCGAAAAAAGAATATTATTAGAAAAAGTTGTAAAATAAATCGAAGAACTCAATATTAAAACAATTTTGAAAACTAAGCTAATCAGGTTCAAATTGAACATCAGATTTATTCTTTAACTATGATAATTAAATCGTTTTTATATTCTAAATTTGACAGGGAAATCATTATATGGTATACTTTAATTACTTTTTGAGAGGGAGATACTAAATGTTATACAATCAATTAACTACGACAACTTATACTACAACGACAAAATCAATTGTTACTATTGATTGTTTTAGCATTGCATAATAAATAATTTAAAAATCTTTATTTAAAAAGCAAATCTATTACAATCAATGTAATAGATTTTTATTTTTAAAGAATAATGTTATAATATTGATATAAATACTATAATATAGGATATGGTTGTTAAAATGATTTTTAAAGAGAGTTATCGATTGGTGGAAGATAATAAATAATTTTAATGATTACTACCTATTATGTTGCACTCGAAAGAGATTGCCCGAACTTATCGGTTAAGATAATTAAGTAAAAAAAGGATGGTACCGTCTAATAGACTCCTATTAGGTACTATTCTTTTCTTTTTTTAGGAGATGATAAAAATGACGGAAGATGACACGATATACTCCCATTTCAAAAAGTAAAAATTAAGAAAGTAGGTTAAAATATGATAAATGAAAAAGCAGTTCTATTATTAGAAAAAATAATTAAAGAAGATAATGATGACGTTAGGTTAGATAATCATTGTTTTAATGAAGAAGAATTTTATTATGAATTTAAAATGGAAAATAAAATAAGTGAAAATGACTTTAAACAACTAGAAAGAAGAATACATGAATTAGATAATAATGTATTTGTAAAACTATTAAGGGTAAGTGGTGTTTATTTTGAGGGTAATGTTGAAAATGAAATGATAGATAGGATATCCGGAAAAGCGTTTGAAAGTAAGGAAGATTTAGATGAATATTTAGATTTTTTAGAGGAAGCAAAAACGCGAGATCACAGAAAGATTGGTAGAGACTTAGATTTGTTCTGTTTTTCTGATTATGTAGGAGCAGGGCTTCCACTTTACACACCAAGAGGAACTATTGTTAAGGACGAACTACAAAAAGAAATAGAAAGAATATGTAGAAAGTATGGATTTCAAAAAGTTAGTTGTCCATCACTCGCTGATATTTCTTTATTTGAAACTTCTGGCCATGCACAAAAGTTTAATGATGAATTATTTAGAGTGGGATCCCCTAAAGGACATAAGTTTGTATTAAAACCAGTTCAATGTCCACATCATACTCAAATATTTGCATCTAAATTAAGAAGTTATAAAGATTTACCAATTAGATATATGGAATCAGATAAACAGTATAGGGCCGAGCTTCAAGGCGCCGTTGGTGGCTTATCTAGGGTTTATGCAATTACTGTTGAAGATGGGCATTCATTTTGTACCCGTGATCAAGTTAAACAGGAAGTAATAAATATGTGTAACCTAATTAGAGATTTTTATTCTAACATGGGACTATGGAATGACCATTGGGTATCTCTATCAGTAAGGGATTATAACCATCCTGAAAAATATATTGGTGACAATGATGATTGGGATATTTGTGAACAAATGCTTCAAGAAGTTTCTGATGAATTGGGTTTAAATGCTAAGAGATGCGAAGGTGAGGCAGCACTTTATGGGCCAAAACTTGACTTCATGTTTAAAGATGCACTTGGCCGTGAAATTCAAATTCCAACAGTACAACTTGATTTTGCTACTCCATCAAGGTTTGGGCTATCTTATGTTGATGAAAATGGGAAAAAACAAGTTCCTGTAATGGTACATCGTGCAGTTTTAGGCTCTTACGAGAGATTCTTAGTATTATTGTTAGAGCAATTTAAAGGTGTATTACCAATATGGCTTTCTCCAGTACAGGCAAATATTGTTCCAGTGAACATGAAGTATCATGATGAATATTGTAAAAAAGTTTATAGCTTATTGTTAGAAGAAGATATTAGAGTTAGTTATGATGATTCTAAAGAAAGTATGGGCAAAAAATTAAGAGAAAGTAATGTTATGAAAAATCCTATTACTATCATTATTGGTGATAAAGAAAGAGATAATAATTTAATTAGCTATAAAAAATTAGGAAGTGAAGAAACTATTTCTATGCCTATCGATGATTTCATAAAATATATTAAAAATGAAATTAAAAAGAGATAAGTGTTTATTACTTAGAAATACATTATTAATGAATAAATTATAATTATTAAAGAGAATCAATCCGATTCTCTTTTTATTTTATTTTTTCATACATTAAGCCTTTGTAATATTTCCAAGA
>CAZTRE010000062.1:0-3053 GCA_964616405.1 uncultured Mycoplasma sp.
TTATTATGAATATGTCAAGGAAACTTGCATAAAATAAAAAAGGGAATACTTAACACTCCAATGTTGAGTACTCGCCACTAATTTGTGTAAGCACTTAATCTACTGAATGTAAATTGAGTGCTTTTCTCTTATTATAGATTACTACTTTACTAAAGTAAAAAGTAAGGCTATGAGTAAGAAGATAATTAGAATAAGAGAAAGAATCAAAAAATCTTTCTTATGCATATCATCAGCCCCCTTTCTTACGAAAGTTGGCAAGCACTCAACTGCTAATATATTCCCTAAGTAAATTGTAACAGTAATTTTGCTGTATAACAATATTGCTTGTTAAATTTTGTCAATTTAGTAAACACACTTGCAGGTAATACAATCATTATATAATATAGGAGTAAAATGTTATGAAAAATTTATTAGAAACTAATATATATGAGGTAAAAGGTAATTTATTAATTTGTGGTACATGTTTACCAAATATGCAAAAATTAGGATATAATGAATTGGAAAAAAATTTTGATACTATACTTTGTTTATGCCTTGAAAAGGATCATATTAATATAGCTATTACAAAAATTTGCGGGATGATTTCCACCAAAAAAGTAACTAGTATAACATTTGCATCTGTTAATAAATCACCTCATTGTACTCAACTTCATTACATCAAAGATGAGATAAAAAGAGTAATGAACAACGAAAACTTACCATTAATGACAAACGTTATAATTCAGGATAATCAAATATACAATATAGGAGACCATTCACTTTCCTTATCAAAGGATCTTATTAAATTATCTACAATAGTTAAAAATTGATAATTGTTGTATGTTTTTGCTTAGAATGCCTATATTAATAGAAAATTTAATGTTTGACGAACGATAAAAAATAACTTTTAAAGTTATTTTTTTTATGCATTCTTTTAAATTATTATATACAATCTACCTAACTTTTATTTGACTTAATAATATGCTTATGATAGGATATTAACTTGAAATGAGTTAGATAATCAAAAATTTTATTGTTATGTTGAATTAGAAAAAATTTAAATGTATTGAATTTTAAGGCGGGTGTTTTAAAATATGCATTATATACCTGGAAAATCTTCTCCGTTAGATTTAGATGAAGAACAGACAATTTCTAATTTACTTAAATTAGGAATGCTGTCTTTAGTTGAAACACAATGTGAAACTATTTTAAGTGAATTACTTGATATGAGTCCTTTTGATTTATATAAAAACTTAAGTATATCAGTAAATGAAGAAATAGCAAAAAAATATTGGCAAAAATTAAGTTTAGTTGCGTTGAGCTCAGTATTTAACGAAAGTAAATTAGATATAATTAATTCAATGAATTTTTGTGGCAATCAATTAATAATAAACGAAGATGTATTAACACCACACCTACAAACTCAAGAAATAACTTATGCAACGATAGGGTATATTAAAGAATTATTTGTTGAAGAACAGGAATTAAATGCATTAGATATGTGTTGTGGTTGTGGAGCTATAGGATTATCAATAAAAAATGCGATTAAACAAATTAATATGACATCTGTAGATATTTCTGAAGAGGCATTAGAAATTTTGAAAGCTAATGCAAGGAAATTAGGAATATCAGTTACACCAATACAAAGTGATTTGTTTAGTGAAGTAAGTGGAAAATATGACATAATAGTTTCTAATCCTCCTTATTTATCTAATATTAGTAATATTCCATCTGAAATACAAAATATGATTAATCGCGGATATAAAGATGTAATGTGGTTTCAAGGAAATTTAAGTGGTGAGCCATCGCTTGCTATGTTAGCAGAAGAAAATGGGTTGAAATTTTATTATCAGATTATAGAAAAGTTGGATGATTATTTAAACCAAAAAGGATTAGCTGTTTTAGAATTTGGTGGAGTGAGTCAACAAAGGGAAGTAGACGATATTATAAATAGTAAACTACATGAAGTGGAGACATATTATTTATATAGTTCAAAAAAATCATCTCCAAGAGCAGCATTCATCTTTAGAGGTGTTGAACCGGAGAAAATTGAAAAGGTCACTCCAAAAGTATTAAAATTAATACCCAACATTCAAACGTCAATAGGAAAATCACGTTTTAATATTGTTGAGCCTAGTATAAATAAAATAGACAATTAATTGGGAAAATTTGATTTAATTTTTTAGATAGTTAAGTTATAAGTATCAATTTCTAGAAGAGAAGTTGATATTTTTTATATTTAGGGAAAGATATATAAAATATGATATAATGATATATAGGTGATGTGGGTTGAACATTTATAAAAATTTAAATAAACTTACTAAGTATATTGATGATAACCTAGCCGAAGAAATAAATTATGAAGTTTTAGCGAAAATATTGGGTGTTAATGTTTATACAATGCAAAGGTTATTTACTATGCTTGCGGGAATTTCTTTATCGGAATATATTAGAAAAAGAAGACTATCTAATGCAGTATATGATTTGTATAAAGATAATTTAAAAATAATTGATGTTGCAGTTAAATATCAATATGGTAGTGCTACTTCATTTTCTAGAGCATTTGAAAAGTTTCATCATATTAAACCTAGTCTAGTAAATAAGAAAACTAAATTAAAGATTTTTCCTAGAATAACTTTTAATGAAGATATTCTTTTGACTTCGGAACAAGATTATGAAATAGTAAATCTTGATGAGATGGATTTATATGGTATTGGTATTGTTACTAGTAGTAGGGAAATTGGACAAATGGCACCTATATTTTTTAAGCAAACTGAAAATAAATATTTAGATAAATATGGTGAAGTAAAATACGGAATGATTACTTATGATGTGGAACGAAAAGAAAGTAAAAAGTATTATTGTTTATTTGATAAAGAAATTAGCAATTTTGAACATATTAAAATACCTAAAAGTAAATGGCTTAAATTTAAAATTAATTCACAAAACGCAAATGAAATACAAGAAATATCCCATAAATTTTATAAAGAGTTCTTGCCATCAGTTAAATACAATTTAAAAGAATTACCTGAATTAGAATATTATCATGATGGTGTAACAGATTTTTTAGTTGC
>CAZTRE010000063.1:0-3023 GCA_964616405.1 uncultured Mycoplasma sp.
TTTTAATGTTATTTATAGACAAAAAAGTGTTAAAATGATAAAATTTTAATCATAGGGATGTGTAATTATGAAATTAGGAAAGATAATGGGAACAATAGTATTAGTGCTAGGAATAATCTTAATAGCCTGTGGTGGTTATGTAATTCATTTTGATATAAATCATAAAAACACAAAAAAAGAAGCAAACTCAGAAATTAAAAGCCAAGAAGAATATGACAAGATTTTAAATGTCGAAAGAAATAAATCAGAAAAATTATCTCAAAAGAAATGTTTAGATAATATCTGTTTTGAAAATTTAAAAATCTTTCGTCAAAATGATATTTATTTCATAACAGCGACTATAACAAATACCGGCTTATCTACTATTGATAGTAAATATATAAATATCATTTTTAAAACGAATAATGGGCAAATAAAAAAAGAAATATATGAAATATCTCATTTGAAGGCCAAAAAATCCCAGACATATGAACGACATTTTTTAGAAGATGGAGACTTAATGATTAAAGAGATAGTTGATTATACATTAGAATTCTCAACGGAAGATGAGATCAACACCATTAATAAGTAGTGGAGGTATTATTGTATGAAACATTTAAAAAATAAAGGTTTTACTTTGATTGAATTGGTAGTAGCTATCACAATTCTAGGGATAATTTTATTACTTGCTTTACCTAGACTTTCTGATCTTAAAAATAGTAATAGAACCAAAAAATATGAAAAGTATGCCGAATCATTAATGACATCTGCTAAATTATATACAGATTCATATTCCAAGGACATGTTTGGAAATAATGAGAGTGGCTGTTATGATATTCCTTACTCAAAACTAGAAGGTAAACATCTTGCAAAAGATATTAAGGTAGATGGGGCAACTTGTGATACTTATGCATCAGATGGAAAAACACCCCTTACTTATGTTAAAGTCTTAAAATCAAATCAAAATTATTCATATCAGGTTGCCATTAAATGTTTAGATCAACATGGCAATACGGTCTACGAAAAGAAAGTAATTGGTGCTGGAATATGTGATGGAACAAAAGCCGATGAAGAAGGGCCTACTATAGTCATTACTCCAGATAGTCATGATTGGTATAATGGAAAGAAATCCGGAAAACCAGATAAAGTAACTATAAAAATAAGTGATTTGTATGGAGTATTAGAAAATGCTACTATCGAGTATGCATGGATTAAATCGGGAGAAAGTAGCGTAACCTACAAAACAAAAGATTTTAAAAATAAACGTGGTGCAGGAACATTAAATGCCCCTTTAACAACAACTGTAGAAGTACCACAAGGAAAAACAGGAATATATCAGTTAGTAATAAAATCTGATAAAGTACGAGATATAAATGGAAATTATCCATCCGTAACAACAATAACTTCTGGTGAGTTTAAATTGGATAATACTCCACCGACAATTTCAAATATAGAAAATAGTAAAGATGGTATTTGGACAAATTCTTCAGTTACAATAAGTGCTAGCGCAACAGATGCTCATTCTGGTATAAAAAAAGTTTATTATACATATTCAAACTCAAATGCTGCATCTGGGCTACAAGAAGATTGGAATACAATAATTCCAAACAATCAAAACCTTTTGATAAGCAAAACTTGGACAACAGATAGAAATAGTGATGTTTATCTAATAGCCGTAGATAATGCAGGAAATCAGTCAGCGATTGTCTCGGCTGGTAAGATAAAAATTGATAAAACACCTCCCACAATTCCAATTAGAGGTAGTATTGGTAACGTAAGCGGCTCCAATGCTACTGGAACCATTCAAACCAAAGCATCTGGCTCCACTGATAGTGGTTCAGGACTTAAAGAATACAGATATTTAGTCAATAATACAGGAACTGCTCCTGCAAATACCAACTCAGGTTTTACAACTTCAAGACAATTTCAAAGGGCATGTGGCGCTTCTTATTATGCCTATGCCATAGCTATAGATGTGGTAGGAAATAGGTCAACGGTTAAGAGTTTGGGTAAAACATCAGATGGAGCTAATACTTATTCATCATGGTCGAGTTGTTCAGCCAAATGTAATGGTGGTACGCAAACAAGAACAAACAGCTGTGCACTCATCACCACCGGTTTATCTCAAGAATGCAATACTCAATTATGTTGTTCTAAAACGACCACAACATGGGGAAATTATGGTGCCTGTAATAAGACATGCGGAGGTGGAACTCAAAAAAAAACAGGCACAATAAAAAGCGCTTATGATGGAAGTACCTGTGGTACAACAAGCTCATCTAGAGAGTGTAATACCCAAGCGTGTTATAATGCAAATGATTGTAAAATAAGAGGAAATACTGAAGTACAAACTAACACAAAATGGCAGTGTACGGCTGGTCATTGGCACACAAAGGCTTACATTCACTACTGTACCGATAAAAACGGTAAACTTTACAATAAAAACACAAACGAAAATCTGGTAACATTTCGCTATGTTTGTCCATCCACTCCACCTAATGATTATACCGTCATAGATGATCCGACTTGGTCATTAAATAATTTTGATTTCTAATGGTTGTTAGTTAAATCTTATGATAGACCAGCTATTATAAAAATATAAATAAAATGGTACGATTGAAAAGAGAATAAATAGTTAGTGCAATAAGCACTAACTATTTTTTTAATATTCTCGATATTTACTTTCAATCTATAGACACAATAATTATAAAATGCTAAAATATAACATATAAGATAGAAGAGATAGGAAATAGAGTTTATTAATAAATATCATAATGGAATAAACAAATTATCTATGAAATAGTTGCCCATTAATTTGTGAGGAGGTCAGAATATGAAAAATAATAGAAGAGGATTTACTTTGGTAGAAGTACTTGCGGCTGTAACCATACTTGGTATACTTTCAGTAACTGCGGTTATTTGTGTTACCAAGATAATAGAAAATGCCAAAGAAAGACATTACTCTACTGCCGAGGAACAATTAAAATTGGCTGGCCAAAGCTATGTTCAACAAAATAGAAGTGCTTTGCCAAAAGCAATTGGAC
>CAZTRE010000064.1:0-2141 GCA_964616405.1 uncultured Mycoplasma sp.
CCTAGGACCCCTTGATTAACAGTCAAGTGCTCTAACCAACTGAGCTATTGAGGCACTATAAATGGTGGACCTGACAGGACTTGAACCTGTGACCCCACGCTTATCAAGCGTGTGCTCTAACCAACTGAGCTACAGGTCCATCAAATAGTTACTTATACATTGTACTATACTAAATTATTTTTTGCAATACCAAAATTTAAATTTTTTTTAACTTTCGCGACTGCAAATATAGAATACTATAAATAAAATATTAAAGTCAATACTTTTTTTTATTTTTTTAAAAAATGTTATATCAAAAAAAACTCATTTACCCTCCACCCACCTAAAATCAACTCTATTACATTTTATACTAAAATCCAATTAATGTGATAAAGTAATCCAGCACTTTTTTAAATTGCTCTACTCAGGTTTACTACTTGTCTTCTTTTTAATCAAGTTATTAGTTTTAGAATAAAAACTCATATCCCATAATTTACCATTAATATAATAAGAATCAAGTCTTATACCATTTAGCTCAGCCACTTTTTCATGCAATCTCAATGAAGGATTATTAAACTCAAATACCGAACTAGTAACACTTGCGTACCCAACAGAGAAAAGTTCATCATAAAAACGATTAATAACTTTTGTTCCTAATCCCTGATCTTGCATTTTTGGATCGATACCGATTTCAATTTCTGCATTTTTCCCATTAGCATTATTTCGTAGTATATTAATATATCCAGCATAACTATTATCTTCATCCAAAACTACATAACTATAATTCATCAAAGCTCTAGAAAGACCATATATTCCAGTATCTTTTTGTAACATATATTTATCTTCACCAAGTGGAATTGAGAATCTATCTCTATTTTGCATAGCTTTAATATGACCAGCTAAAATCTTAGATGAATCAATACCAGCACTTTCAAACGCTCTTGGAGACATTAATTTAAAACCATCTCCTAAATCAATTTGGTCTGCCATTTCCTTCTTTTTCGTATCTAATAACGAAAGTGATACAGCTTCATTATCCGGAATATAAATTCCTTTTTCTTTTTTCATATTTGGAATATGTTGAAACATAAAATTAGATTCAATACTCTTACCATTAATCACACTAAATGGAATTTGTCCAAAATAATTCATTTTAGTACCTCTTATTATATCCAACATATTTTTATCACTGCCACCTACTGACAACGATATATTATGAATATTTGCGGCATGAACATAATTAATATAATCATCAATTATAAAACTAGATAATTCATTAGATACATCGCTTCCCAAACTTTTATCTAAAAATATATTTAAATTTGCTCTCCTATTTGACCATATTATATTGCTTAACCCTATTATTCCAATAACTTTATCATCATGCTTTATTGTAAATGGCATTTGTAATTCTGGAATCGAATAACTCTCTAAAAATTTTTCTAACGTTTCTCTAGATATTCCCGGTTCTAAAAAATCACAAGAAATAATTATATTACTCTTAGGTGCAAGTTGCTTCTTTTCCATGTATGTTGCATCTTTTGAATTAAACACAAATTTATCTGTCTTAGTTATATTTAAAGATTTTGCCATATATTTTTTAAACTCATTTACTATCTCAGTTACCTCTTCTCGGTTTAAATCCTTATTTGTCTCAAATCTTACAGAAGCAATATTATTTTGTGCATCAACATCAAATAAACCGATATAACCAATATAACCATCTTTATCAACTATAGCAGCTCTATATTCAGACGGCATACTCTTTAAAATATCATCTACTTCTTCATCAGAAAGATTAGAGTATTCTTTAATTAACTCTTTCGATTCTTCTAAATAAGCATCAAAACTTCCCATTGAATATTTAAAAGTTTGTAATTTTGTTATAAAATTTTCTTTCATATGACTTGCCCTTCTAAAAATATTAAGCTATATTATACAATATTTTATATTATTTAGCAATACCACGTCCTTATAAAATACATTTTCACTATATTTTACAAAAACCAAGAAAAATCAAAAAAACTATTGAAATAAAACTTTTTTTGATATAAAATAGATTATGCAATTACGCAATGGGCTGTTAGCTCAGTTGGTAGAGCAACTGACTCTTAATCAGTTGGCTATAAAAGACACAATATTGCTTAAACCCTTATAATATA
>CAZTRE010000065.1:0-1925 GCA_964616405.1 uncultured Mycoplasma sp.
AAGAGTGTTATAAACATACATTAAAAAAATTTGGTAGTGATGGTTATGCTAATTTTTTTTTAGAAGATGTAGAGTATAACAATTACTTAAAAGAATTGCGTAATCTTTTAAATGATAAAGAAAAATTTTTTGTAAGACTCAAAAAAATTATTTCTACTATTAAATAAAAAAGGCTACATAATAAGAGTAATACTATCCTTATTATGTCAAAGATTGCGTTCATAAAGTACATTTAATTATTATGTCATTGTATGTATTTTAAATATATACACATAGAAATACAATGTTTTTTGCCAAAAAAAGAAGGCAATTTGCCTTACTTTAATTTAGACTTATCGTTTTACAATAAGTGTTATTTTCAAATTGTTTTGTTTGTTCAACTGTTTCTTTTAATATTAAAGGTATAGCTTCTTGGTAGCGATTATTTAAGTCTTTGGCGAAAATCATTAATAATGAATAATCCTTTTCATTTAAATCAACTACTGGAGGTAAAATACCTCGAGATATTAGTAAGGAATTAAATAGACAAATTGCCGTTTCTTTGTTTCCTATTGAAAACATTTGAGTTTTTAAGAAATCACCTAATATTTCTATACAACCTTCAACATATTCTAAGTCTGTGGCATTTTTATATAGATATTCATATTTTTTCTGAAAACGAATAAATTCTTTTTCGTGTTTTTCTGTATTTAGAGGTTTAATTATTGTAGAATCTGGTAATACTAATTTATGAGTTCTTGTGCAATGTAAATTATTGTTAAACTCATGGCAACTCTTTTGAATATTAATTATTTTTTTAGAAGTTGTAACAGATATTAAGAGTTCTTTTATTAAATTTAGTATTTCCTTTTTTGTAGATTCATTAAATATAATATGTATACTTTCCATTGATAAAGCTGCTTGGTTTGAAAGTTGTTCTTTTAGAGTAATATATTCTTTTGACTCATTAGAAAAAATTTTATTAAAATCGATAATGCTAAATATCTGTCTTATTAAATATTTATCATAGTGAGTTTTGTTTTCACTGCTAAGATATTTTATTATATTTTTCTCTGAGTAATCTTTTAATAATCTTTGAGCAATTTCTTTAATTGGAGTAGTTTCAAAACTACATTTCCCTGGAAAAAAGTCTGGAAAGAATTTTATTACTTCTGGTTTAAAACACTTTATTAGAGTTTCTGGATGGTGTGGAAAATCCGAATTTTCATAAATGTTAAATTGTTTGAAATAACTTCTTATTTCACGGGCTTCTCGCCAAGTATAATTGGTAGTAAGTACTGTGTTAAGTAGATCAATATATTCATTAAGTTCTGTTTTGGTGGTTGGTGTTTGAATGGTTCTATTTATTGGACTTATATAATTTGTTTTGTATGCTTGAGGAAATAATTCTATTTTTAATAAATGAAGCTTTATTTCTAGTATGACTGAATAGACAATTAAGTTTTCTTCACTAATATTACTGAAAGCTCTTTTGTTTTTTCGACGATCAGCATCCCAGGCTACTAATAAATCGATATTGACTTTAGGGCCAAACCAAAGTACACCATTAAGCCCACAATCATATACTCCAATTTGAAATCTTTTCAAGAAATCTAGAGCATCTTCTTTGGAATAACCATATATTTTTTCTGAATATTCATTCCAATTATTTAATTTTTCTTTTAATTCATCAATCATTTCCTTTTTTGAAGTTTGAATCATACTATCACCTTAGTTTAATTATAGTATATAATTGTTAATTATTAGAGAATTTGTTTAAATAATTGGTTGTTATTGACAGATAAAAATGTAATATTTAATTTTTGTATAGTACATAAAATAAAAAAACAACTAGTTGAGTAGTTGCTTTTATTATTTACAATGGTGGGCTGTTAGGGATTCGAACCCTAGACCCACTGATTAAGAGTGTTATCATAGCTTTTATC
>CAZTRE010000066.1:0-1864 GCA_964616405.1 uncultured Mycoplasma sp.
TTTAAGCCTTTAATTTCAATATTTTATTTGACTTTATGTTTTTTTTATGTTAAAGTTATTAAGCAGAACGAAATGACCAAAGGAGGGACAGAAAAATGGCAGTAAATGTAACATCTAGAAAAGGTAATGTTAAAAATAAAAGATCTCATGCTTTAAACGCTACAAAAAAGAGACAAAACTTAAACTTACAAGTATATAGACTTGAAGACGGAACTAAAGTTAGAATTTCAGCTAAAGAAAAAAGAACTTTATTAAAGAATGAAAAAGCTGCATAATGATATGCAGTTTTATTTTATATTTTTATAAAATAAAAAGTAGTTTTCACTACTATTTTTTTATTCACAAGTAACTCCTCTTGAAGTTAATATTTGAGTAACAGCCTCTTTACTATCACCTAAGTTAAATGGAACTTGAGCAAAGAAGTTACTTGTATGAGCTGAGGTTAGAGTTGTTTTATCTAATTTTGTTAAATCCACTGTAGCAATTGCCTTCATACTTGTTCCAGTTAATGTAGTTGTCATTTTATAACCTGTTAATGGAATATTATCAAGAGCTTTATAAGCATTGTATAATCCTTGCGTTGCAGTTACACCTTGAGAATTTCCAGTTAATGGATCAATAGTTAAGACCATTGTGAAATTTTGTAATTGATTATTTTCGTTATATTCTAATGTATATGTGGCGGTTCCTTTTGTACCATCAGCATTTTGATTACTAATTACTTTACATACTTGTTCATTTTTAATCTTACTTAAAAAACCACCATCTACTATCTCTATTGGCTGAGTTTTATCAGTTGAACTTTGAGCAACGGGCAATTTGTCCAAAGTCATCATTATATTCGAATAAGAAAATCCTAGTGTGATTGAAAGAACTCCAGCAATAATGAATAAAATAGCTGGTCTTTTACTTGTTTTCCTTTCAAACTTTGCTAGTTCCTTTACATCGTTTAAATTTAAAACTTGAGTTTTAGCTAAGTCTTCTTGTGAAACTTGACTACCTTGTTGTACTTGATTATTGTTTTGATTCATAATTCCACCCTCTATCATACATTTATCATAATTTCATTATAGCAGATTTTTATTATTATTCAAACAAAAAAATAACTATTTTTTAATTTAGTTATTTTCTTTGTTATAATTTAAATAAATTTCATGACTTTAAATTATCGTTACTCTGCTTGAGCAAAGCCTAAAGTAATGTTGTATTCAATATTTGCGCCACTTTCAGGTAGTTTGGGTTGGACCATTCCAAGGTTATCTGAATTAATCCATCCGATTCCAATTGTCATTGTCATTGATTCACCTGGTTGAATAGTCATTTTGGCAGCTTCAGCTTCAGAATCACCATAATAGGTGTTTTCGCCAATACCAATTTCATAGTGTGCTCCTAAAAAGGTGGTTGCATCTATATACATCATATCCCCAGCTACCAATTCACCATTAGTAGATTTAGGTATATCATAATTATTAGGTGAGTCAACTGTTTTTAAAGTGGCTGGTATCGTTCCTGTGTTTGTAATAGTTACATTAACTTGATAAGTATCATCTGGCTTTGATGAATTACTTGTCACTGTTATTGTATTTTTATCTACTGTACATGTACCTGTTGCTGTACTAAAGCTTTCTTCTACACAAGTATAAGTTAAATCAAAACTTCCTTGCGCCTTGGCAGTTCCCTTAATTTCGATGTTTTTGGAAAATAAGGCATATCCTACTACCATGGTTATTATTAGGGCAAATACTCCAATTATTATTCCTTTTTTCTTATTCATTTTTATTTTATCCTACCTTTCTAATTTTATTACATTTTTATAGTAACATCCCCCCCCCCCCACGTCAAGTGGCGGGCGGAGGGATTGTCA
>CAZTRE010000067.1:0-1862 GCA_964616405.1 uncultured Mycoplasma sp.
ATTACTACTCTTTTCAATATGAATTTGAGCAATATTTTTTAATTTTTCTAACATACTTTTCCTCCTATTATTTGTGTTGTATAGGTCCTAAAATTCCTGGTAGGTTTTTTTGATGGTGTAGCATATATTCATATTGGTTGTTTTTAAAGGCAGATAGTAGTTCAGAGAGGGTCATTTCTTGTTGACCAGAGACCGTAGAATATGTTATATAGCGACGATCTGCTGGTGGAGTATCTTTAGTTGGACCATATGAAATAATTGTGCTTATTTTAGGAACCTTAGCTGATGGTATATTTTGCAAAACAAAATGGTTTGTACAATTTTTTTCAGGAAATAATGTGTCTGTTAAATTAGAAATATGAGCTAGACGATCTGTTTCGGAAAGTGTTGTTTCTTTGATGCTTTGAACTAGTATATTAAGTTTTTCACTATCTGATAAACCGCTTATATTATCTTTCGTTTTAAGTGCGTTATATTCATCTAAGATAGAATAAAAGGACTGCTCTTTTGTTTCTGTTTCCTGAATATATTTATTGACTTTAGTTAATGACTTGTTAAATTTTTCTTGAGTAGCCCGATTGTTATTTAGACATATAAATCCTTTAAGTGGCTTATTTTCTTTGGCCAGTGGCATATCACCATTTATAACGCCACGTGTTGCATCAATGCTAAGGACCATGTTATCAATAATTGCATTTATTGTGGGATGTTTAGCAAATAGCACATGTACCCCGCTTTCCAGGTTTGTTTTAACCATATATTTTATATTTAAATATTTTAAGAATTTTTGATAGATTCCCATTATTTCATAACATATTAATTGGTTATTTTTTTCATCTAAGTTAACTAAGCCTATCGGAGAAGTATTCCAGGATAACTCTTCAATATAATCATTATAGTTTGTCTTCTCAGATATGGCAAAATAATCTTCCGAATATGTGAAAGTTTTGCATAATTGATAATAAATATAATAAGCTTTCTCTAACTTATTAAAGTCGCTTGGTATTTTGCTTAAAATGTTGTCCCACAAATTCGTATTAACTGTAATAAATTGGGCATAGAAAGGTTCTTCTCGCAAAGAATAATTAAAAGCAAAAATATCATTTCTACTCGCCAATTTTTCAATATTGTCAATGGCGTTTGGGGATAAAAAGAATCTATCAAATATATCGTATTTGAGAGTATAAGCGTTAAGAAAATCAGCAAATTCATCTTCATGTAAACCAAAAGGTTTCGTTTTTAATACTTCTATTAATTCATCAATTGGGAGTTCAAGTAATTCAAATGCTGCATCGACTGGAATTTTAACATTAGTACCGCGATTGTTCGAGTAATGAAATGTTTTCCCTTTAATTGATTCTTTGAATGAGGTTGGCATTGATTTTTCTTTGATGGGATTTATTTTTTCAAATTCATCAGTAGTAAGTAAACCTTTTTTGTAGGCTTCAGTCGCTAAATTAATAAAGTCTGTTCTAGTAATTTTATTATAAATAGGCATATCGATCTTCCCGTCTTTTTTAAGTGGGGCTATGGCTTGAAGACGTTCATCTAATGTTACATAGTTATTGAAAATGGTTGGGTAATCAGTTTTAATAATTTTAGCTATTAAACCTAATGACATATAGGGATTAAATCTAGTAGGAAAATGTTCTATTTCTATTAGTTTGTTAAACTCCTCTTTAGGAAGATAAATAAATTTTTCTCCGGCATTCATATATTTTAACACTCGAAAAAGATATTTTAATGTTCTCATATATTACTCCTTTATATAGTTTAATACTTCACTAATTGTATTTTCAAAATTTTGAAAATCAACATTAAACCATTGAACATTAAATTGATGGTTGAAGAATGTATATTGT
>CAZTRE010000068.1:0-1748 GCA_964616405.1 uncultured Mycoplasma sp.
TACTAGTGCAAATATTCCTATTATTATTCCTTTTTTCTTATTCATATCCTTAACTTCTCTACTTCTATATTATTTTTAGCTTTATATATACGATAATATCATGCTTTCTATTAATGGTTATAGTTACTCGGTGAATTTTCATAAAAAAACAAGGCAATATTGGTAATTGCCTTGTTTTTGTAATTTTAAGTTTCTTAGGTTTTTATGTGAGTGCTTTATAGATAAAGTCTATAATGAATAAAAGCGTAAATATATATATTATTGGTGATACCTCTTTGCCTTTTTTATTTACTAAGTTAACTAAAATGTACATAATAAAACCAAATTGGATGCCGGCGGTGATTGAATATGATAATGGCATCATAATAACTATAAAGAATGCTGGAACGGCAATTAACATGTTGTTCCAATCTATTTTTAAGATATTTTGAATCATTGATAAGCCAACAAACATTAAAATTGGGGCAATGGCTGCCATAGGTACACAAGCAACTAATGGCGATAAAAATATTGATAGACCAAAACATAAAGCAGCAGATACGGCAGTAAGACCGGTTCTGCCTCCGGCTTCAATGCCTACACTACTTTCAACATAGGTTGTCAAATTACTAGTTCCAAATAATGAGCCAATAATAGTAGCTGATGAATCGCATACTAGTGCTCTTTCTAAGTTCTTTGGCATATTTCCTTGTTCATCCATTTTAAAGATACCTGAGGTTTTACCGGTACCAATAAATGTACCAATTGTATCAAATAGATCAGATATAACTAAGGTAAAGATGGTCATAATTACTGTTACAAAGCCAGCTTTCGCTACAAATAAACCAGCAAAATCTAATTTTAGGAATGTTGGAGCTATAGATGGAAAAATAGTGTTGTGAGAAAAGTCAGGTAACTTTGTCACTCCCATAAATAAACCAATTGTGGTAGTTGAGATAATTGAAATTAAATACGCATTTTTCACCTTTTTTGAGACTAAAACTGCAGTTAATATTAAGCCGATTAAGGTAAGGATAACACTTGCACTATTAAATGTTGCCAATTGTGGAACAACATCGGCAGCGTTAGCTATACCATTTCGAACTGCCGCAATAGAAAATTCTATTATTCCGGAACTCTTTAAACCAATGTAGGTTATAAACAAGCCAATACCAACAGTGATTGCCTCTTGCATAAAGCTTGGTATAGCCTTAATTACCTTTTTACGAATACTGGTAATCGTAATTAAAACATTGATAACTCCACAAATGAAAACTAAGGCTAAGGATTGTTGCCAAGTAAAACCAAGCGTTCCACATAATGTATATGTAAATAAAGCGTTTAAGCCTAGCCCGGCACTTTGAACATATGGAACATTCGCAAATAAACCAGTGAAAAGAGTTCCTATCATTGATGCTAGTATAGTTGCCATATAGACAGAATTATAATCCATACCTGTTTGAGATAGTATCGCTGGATTAATAAAAATAATATATGACATTGCCATAAAGGTTGTTATACCGGCCAGTATTTCTGTTGAAATAGTTGTTTTATTTTCTTTTAGTTTAAATATTTTATCAAGCATATTTACTCCTTTATTTTTCTTCATATAAATACCATTCTTGTAGGTAATTTACCTTAGTACCGCAATAATCGCATTCGCCTTTTGTAATATCAATTGAGTTAGAACAGTTATGACATTTAATAATATTTATACCCTGATCTAATACTTTGTCTAGTTTTGCTCGTTTGAAGACGTAAGTCTTATT
>CAZTRE010000069.1:0-1490 GCA_964616405.1 uncultured Mycoplasma sp.
GGGGGGGGGGATGTTACTATAAAAGTGTAATAAAATTAAGAAAGGTAGAATAAAGATGAATAAGAAAAAAGGAATAATAATAGGAGCATTTGCCCTAATAATAACAATGGTAGTAGGTTATGCCTTATTTGGTAAAGATATTGAAATAAATGGAACAGCGACAGCCTCAGGAAATTTTGATATGGCAGTAACATGTATTCCGGGCTTGGAATCTAGTATTGCAACGACATCAGATTTGGGTATAGGATCTGAAGGCGGATATAAAAATGATGTATGTCAGGTTAACGATAATATAATGAATTTTTCAAGTGAGTTGTTATATCCTGGGGCAATTCGATATTTTACAGCTAAAATAACTAATAGTGGAACAATTGATGCTGTTTTTAATCCGGAAAACAATGTTACAGTTAGCGGTAAAACATGTATTGATGGATTTGATGGGACTGATTTCGATGTAAATAAGAATGGTGAGTTAGAAGAATCTGAATGTCTTGATATTAATCAAGCAGATGGTGTTTTTAAAACAGTGGATATTTATTCTTTGTATGGTTATGAAAAGAAAACTGGTGAAAAAATTAATTTAGTGAATGCCGCAGAGGATGAAATTTCTGACTTACTTGATACTGATGGTAATTTATTAATAAGCCCCGGTGATAGTATATATGTTTTACTTGGGACTTCCGTTAGTGATGTGTTTAATGGACAAGTAAATGGTAGTAAGGGAAATAGTATTCTTATTAAAAGTGATGTTAAAATGGTATTTACTTTTTCTCAGATTGCTGCAAAATAAATGTCAATATTTCTAGTAAAGATGGAAGATAAAATATGAAATACGATGTGACTTTAGATTTTTAACAAGCTGAAGTAAAACTAATGATATGAAAAGTAATTTTATTTTTAGATTTTAGTTATATATTAAATATAACTTTTTTCTTTATTAGAGACAATATTTTAGTTATAATGTTGTCAAGGAGTGAGATTATGGCAAAGAAGAATATTAAGAAAATTGATGCAAATGTTGAAATTGGTAAGGTAAAGAAGTTTGGTGAAGATTTTAAAATGTTCATTTCTCGTGGTAATGTAGTTGATATGGCTGTCGGTGTAATTGTTGGTGGTGCATTTGGCAAGATTGTCACTAGTTTAGTAAATGATGTTTTAACACCGATTATTGGAGTTTTTTTAGGCGGACTTAATTTTAGTGAGTTATCTTTTGGATTTAAAAATGCTCAAATTAGTTATGGCTTATTTATTCAATCAATCGTTGATTTCTTAATTATTGCGGCCTGTATTTTTGTAATGGTTAAATTCTTTGAGAAATTTAAAAAGAAGGAAGAACCAAAGAAGGAAGCAGGGACAGATAAGAAAAGTGATGAAGTATTATTACTTGAAGAAATTAGAGATTTATTAAAAAAACAGAAGTAGGAGAGTGACTAAGTGAAGTTGTAAGATAAAAGTAGACACAAAAAAGAAGTGTTTACTTTTTCTTTGGT
>CAZTRE010000070.1:0-1471 GCA_964616405.1 uncultured Mycoplasma sp.
TACAGTCCTATTAGAGTTAGTTTAGGAAAATATAATACAAAAGACGAAATAGATATTTTTGTCAAAAGATTAATCAATATTATAAAAATGTTGAGGAATAAATAATTATTAATAAAATAACTTTATAAAACACTAGGGAGGTAGTAAAATGATAGAATTTAGAATAGCTAATCAAGACGATGCAGTAAATTATGCGCATATTTTAAATCAATCATGGAAAGACACCTATGGAGAATATATTAAATTTGAACATATTGATGAAGAATTTAATATAGAAAAGCTAATAAGTAACTTTAAAACATACATAGAAGATAAAACTTTTGAATTATACATGATAGAATATAATAAAGAAGTAGTTGGTATTTTAGAACTCGGTAGCCCCGACCCTGAAGATATTTATAAACAAAATATGTATGGCTTTGGAGAATTTAGAAAGTTTTATATAAAAAGTTCATATCAAAATATTGGGATTGGAACTATAGCAGAAAGTTTTGTCTGCAAACATTTACGAGAATTAGGATATACAAAAGTATTTCTTTGGGTAAAGAAACAAAATAAAAAAGCTATTAAATTTTATGAAAAAAAGGGATATATAAAGACAAAATATACTTGTGATAATCCAAGTGATGGTGCTCCATCATTTGTTATGGAAAAAAACTTAGAAGGTGAGGAATAAAAATGAAAAGTTTTAATGAAATGTGGGAAGAATTAAGCCCATACCTAAGTTGCTATAAAGGATTGGATGAAGGTTATGCAGACGGCAAGTACACAAAGTTTTTTGCAAAGTACTGTAAACATGTAGATGGAATCGATATTTCCAAAGATTTCTATGATCAAGCCAGGGAAAATCTAAAAGATGTACCCAATGTTAATCTACAAATTATGGATGCTGCACATACAACTTTTGAGGATAAATCATATAACGTAATATTATGTACGAGCTTTCATGAATTTGACTTAAGCGGAAAAGAAAAATTTACAATGGACTTAGATTTGAAAACAAATATATTAAAGGAAATGATGCGTTTATCTGATACTATTGTATTTGCAGAAATATCACCAACTAATATTAGCGGTGAATTATATAAGGTGTTCAATCCAATCGAAGATCACTCATTTAGAACGGAAGTATCAAATTTATTAATTGATAAAGTTTTAAGAGATAATGGATATAATAGACTTATAGAGGATTATGCCGTTGATGAAATAAAATATAATAATAAAGAAGAATTTTTAGAGGATATGCTTTCATGGTGGGCTGAAGTTAAAGTTCCTGCTAATGATGAAGAAAAAGAAAAAATGAAACAAAAGATTGCATCTATTTTGGAAACAGAAAAAATGTTAACAGACTTAACTTTCCATGATGTTTTCAGATATACTGTTTATAGAAAGGAAAAATAGTTTATGTCAGTATTAGTTAATTTTAAAATTTGTGATAATGCAAAAGAGTGTGGGGGAATTTCTGCTTGCC
>CAZTRE010000071.1:0-1370 GCA_964616405.1 uncultured Mycoplasma sp.
ATGTTCAATAGTATAAAAATATTTAAGAAATTACACAAGTAATTTCTTATTAGTGCGGATTATAAAAATATAATCCCTACTAATAAGAAATTAAAGGAGGATTGAAAATATGTCAGAAGTTTCTTCAGAACAAAGACTACCTATAGATAAAGTTTTAAATGGTTCACTTGAAGGTTTATATTCTACTTTAAGTGGAATAAATGATGAAACAAGCCTTGAAAAATATAAAACAGATGCTCAAAATATCTTATACGCTAGTCCAATTAATAAAAGTGCGGTTCAAACAACAATAGGAAATATGAAGAATTTATTCAATCAAGGTGCTGAAGGTCCTACTACTATTGATCTTATTACAAACATGGATACTACTTTGTCAGCCACTAATTCAAATAAATTTTATAATGGTGACGTAGCTAAACAAAAAATAAATAGTATGAAAGATATACAAGGTAATGTAACAACTTTACAAACCTATTTATATAACGAACTTGATACTAATGATGTTTATCTAACTATAGATAAATATAATGAAAAATTGGATGATTTAAGAACTAAGCTTAGGCGTGAGCTTTTAGAAGCTGCAAGAAGAGCCTTTAATAACAAAAAAATAGAAGCTGAACCAAAAAAAACAAAAACATATACATATACTATAACCGGTAATCAATCACAGGCGGGTCAAAAAACCCACCCATCGCAAGAATTCCTTAATAGTGATACATATGTATACGAATTTAAAAAAATCGATTCATCAACAAGTGACACAACAATAACTGTAGCTGCTCCAACTACTCCTAATCAAGCATATAATGGTACAACTACATCATCATCAACGCCAACTCCAACAACAACTCAAACCCAAACAGACACATGGGAAATCTATAAATATAAATTTATAAAAAATACCACAAATATGTGTCCTCATATACAATCACCATTAGATCCTTCATTTGACGAAATAGAACAATGTTTCTATAATTCTGGGGCAACAGAGTACATTCCATATGACAAATCATTAATAAAAGATAAAACAAAAAATAATAGTTGGGGATGGAATACAGGAGGTAGTAATTAGATGGGTAACAATATGAAAACATATGATGATGGTAAACTTCAAGAATTAACCAATCAAGTAACGACGATAGATAAAAATGCCTCTGAAGTGGCCAGAATTATAAATGAAAACTTAGGACAATTAGACAATAGAATATATAAATACTATGCAGTTTTTGAAAATATTCAAACAACAAACAAGACTCTTAGTGATAATCTAGGAGACATCTCTACATACGGCAATTGGCTAAATGATACCTATAGTGATTATCAATATACAAAACAAAAAACCATTTCAATTGCTGAAGATGCCAGTAAAG
>CAZTRE010000072.1:0-1358 GCA_964616405.1 uncultured Mycoplasma sp.
TGAAGTTGTAAGATAAAAGTAGACACAAAAAAGAAGTGTTTACTTTTTCTTTGGTATAATTTAAATAAGGAGATGATTAAAATGCAAGGAAGACCAAAAGGCGGAAAGAATAAATATTATTCTAAAGAAGAAAAATTAAAGATTGTTCAAGAAATGTTAAGAGGGAAAACCACAAAAGATATTACTAATGAATATGGTATTAATCATTCTGTATCTAATAAATGGCTTCATTTATTTACTGAATTCGGAATAGATGGATTAGAAAACAAAAAGAAACCAGGTAACCCATTGTGTAAATATTCAAATAAGAAAAATCTTACTGAAATCGAAAAACTTCAATATGAAAATATGAAATTAAGAATTGAGAATGAACGATTAAAAAAAGGATACTTTGTGGAGGGAGATGGTTCAGTTGTAGTATTCAAGAAATAAAACAAAAAGAATTTGAAATAGTAGAAATATTAAGTAAGGAGTTCTCTATTAAATCTTTATGTAAAGTAATGAATATATCTAGAAGTGGATACTATAAATGGCTAAAAAGCAAAGATATATTAAATAGATATGAAATAAATCGTAAAGATTTAGAATCATTAATTAAAGACATTCATAAAAGAAAACCAAGCTATGGATATCATAGAATAAATGCTATTATTCGTAGAGAAACTGGCTGGGTAATATCAGATAATTTAGTTCATAAAGTGTGTAAGATATTAAAAATAAGAAGCAAAGCTAGACATTACTCTGTTTATAAAAAACCAGGCAAGGAATCAATTAAATATCCTAATCTTATAAATAATAATTGGAAAACTTCTAGACCGTTAGAAAAAATAACATCAGATACAACTATGATCTGGTTTAAAAAGCAAAGATATGATTGGACTTACTACGTAGATGCCTTTGATGATTCTATAATTGGTTCAGATGTAAAACCATTTTATCATGGCGTTAGTATGACTAATCATAGGAATGCTTTAGATGATATGTTAAATAACAAAATAAAAAGAGGATATAAAAGCCAAGAAACAATTTTCCACAGTGATCAAGGCACAATATATTCCTCAGTGTCATTTAACAATGCACATAAAGATTATAACATAACTAGGTCTATGTCGAGAATAGGAACTCCAACAGATAATCCTATTATAGAATCTAAAAATGGTTGGTTAAAGAAAGAGATGTATATTGATTTTAATCAAGATGATTATGAAAATGTTAAAGATTACATTAATGCAATAATATATGATCATAACTACTTAAGACCTAGTTATGCTTTAAATTATAAAACCCCAATCGAGTATAGGACTCAATTAGGGTTCAAATAATTTCTTTTTACTGTCTACTTTTTATTGACAAGTTCA
>CAZTRE010000073.1:0-1256 GCA_964616405.1 uncultured Mycoplasma sp.
CACAGGTCAAGATGGTAGCGGATGTTTACTCCCATATCATCGACGATGACCGCAGACTGAACGCTGAAAGAATGGAAGCTGCGTTCTACTCAGGCAGACAGGCAACACCTGAGCCGGTTCAATCAGCTGTAACGGAAAGCTCCGCTGATGATAAAGAACTTCTTCTGAAGCTTCTGCAAAATCCGGAAATGGCAGCACTTCTGAAGTCGCTGGCAAAAACATTATAGTAACTGCAAGGGCAGATCCTTTTACATAGCTACAATAGCTGTAAAAGGGTCTGCCCTTATTTTTTTGTTATGGAGGTCAACGAGTATGGATAGAATCTTTATGGACGAGTATTACGAGCATCTGAGAGCTGACAATATCGAGGAATTTTCCAAGGAACGGAACGACGAATATGTTGGCAGAGCTGAGGAATACGAAGCAGCGAAATCGGCATTGCTTGAAGGATTGGGACTTGAGCATTTGTTTGACCATAGCCATGAACTGACTCCGAAAGAAAAAGCAATATGGATGCTGTTCGATAGGGTTTATGTAGCAGAGCTTCTGGCAAGGGACGCTTTTGCCAAGGGTGCTTATATGCTCGGCGCTGAGGATAGAGAGATTATGCTGAAATAAAAAAAGACCTGCTTCGGCGGGTCTAAATTACATAGAATCATTGAGTCTGAAAAAACCTTTGAAATTCTTAATAATGCTGGTTGAAAAATCTATTTTGAAATGATATATTAAACAGACTAAGATGGTGTCTAAAGACATCAGCGCCTCCGCACGAGAATGAATAGGATTTCCTATCATTTCGTATCACGAGAAGTTACATAGAGGAATTTGCTTGCACTTGCAACGTCCACCGAAAATCGAAAGCCTTGCTAATTTCGAGCCAATTGGACGGTGTAAAATCCCTATGAAAATGCTTATGAAGCTTGATACCAGATAGGATTTGAAACAGTGAAAAACCTTGTATTTCCAAGGATTTTCTTGCACTGTGTTGCACTTGGTTTCATCGTATCGGGTCTACTCCTAAGCGGCAGTTCGTTCGAATCCTGCTGAGCCGGAAAATTGAATATTTCTTGTATATGCCCCCGTAGCTCAGTTGGATAGAGCGGTCGCCTCCTAAGCGACAGGCCACTGGTTCGAGCCCAGCCGGGGGTGCCAAAAGCACCGCTGCAAGCCCTTTTTCTGGGGTTTGCAGCGTTTTTTATTGCATTTTCTCCCGGCGGCCGGCGCTCCGGCACCGGGAGTTTTTATGCGCTGCGTGA
>CAZTRE010000074.1:0-1094 GCA_964616405.1 uncultured Mycoplasma sp.
TAACTCCTGCATTGAGATATTTGTGTATCAGCGATATTACCCGCCCATCTTTGATGGTTCTTGATAACACTTCTATCAATTTGCTCTGGCATACCGTATCAAAGAATTTCTCTAAATCCATATCCACGACATACACATATCCATCATTGGCATTCTGCTGACATTGTTTCAATGCGTCATGCGCACCTCTCTTTGGTCGAAAGCCAAAACTGTTCTCCGAAAACTGTTCCTCATAAATCGGGGACAGTACCTGTGTAATCGCCTGCTGAAATACCCTGTCAACTACTGTCGGTACTCCCAGTTTCCGAAATTCTCCTTTTGTTTCTTTGGGTATTTCTACCCTGCGGACTGGGTTGGGTTTGTATTTCCCGCCCTTTAACTGCCAGATTAGCCGCATCTGGTTATCTCTGAGAAACAGCAGAAGTTCATCTACGCTCATCCCATCAACACCACCTGCTCCCTTGTTTGATTTCACTTTCTTATATGCATTGTTCAGATTAGTCGGTTGTAAAATCTTCTCCAACAGCCTGTCCGTCTGAAAGTCTGTGATGATGCGGTTGTTTTCAGCAATCCTCTGACAGGCGGACACTTCTGCATACTCTTTCGATTCCGTCGATACCATTTGCAGATAGTCCTCAATATGAAGTTGTCTGTCCTTAAATCTGTCATTGGTTACATTCATTTACTCACCTCTCCTAAAGTTCAGTCCTTCCCATCATGTTTGCAACCACAATGGTACTATGACCTCTGCTGACTTCTCGCCATTCGTTGTTACTACGAATTTCTTATGCATTTGTTAATGCAGTTCCATTCGCTGACGAGACCTCCCCAGGTAAAAACGCAATCTTTCACTCCATCCATCTGCCACATTTACCACAATTAGTTCCGAGTAGTTATTGGACTTCAACTTGTAAAGCAGTCTTATCCCTAATTGTAGCCTGATGTGATTTCTGTTCGTCAGACCAGAGCTTTGCCTCCAGCTTTCTCCAGATTCCACCTCACGATGGACACCCTTGCTCTTGGCTATACACTTCCCACTACTAAGGCGTGTTACGGACTTTCACCGATTAGATTGCGTCCATACTGGGCGCACC
>CAZTRE010000075.1:0-1093 GCA_964616405.1 uncultured Mycoplasma sp.
TGTTGAGTTACAATTGATGTGAGACCAAAATGGTATACAAAAAGCGATTAATACCTTAAAATGTTAGTTGAGACAAAACATTTAAAGAAAGGATCTAATCGCTATGACTAGTATATCACATTCTCTAAGATATTTACCACATGACTTAAACACAAAATTTTATTCTGTTAAATTATATAGACAAACGAAATCAATTAATCACGTTTGCAGACGTTATCATATTTCTAAGGCTTCTTTGATGCGTTGGAACAAAATATTTGATGGTACCAAAGAATCACTTTTAAACAAATCTCATCGTCCTCATACTCCTCATCCTAATTCTCATACTGAACAAGAATTAAAATGGATTAAAGACTATCTAAGAAGAAATCCTCATATTTCTATGTCTGAGCTGTATGGAAAATTAAGAACCGAACGCGGTTATACCAGACATGCTTGTTCTTTATTTAGAGTTATGAGAAAGCTTGGTTATTTTGTAGATAAAGAAAAACATGAAAAATATGTACCTAAACATTATGAAACCCCTACTAAATTAGGCATTAAGTGGCAGATGGATGTTAAATATGTGCCTAAACAATGTTATTCTGGCAATGATTCTCAGAAGTTCTATCAATACACAATCATTGACGAAGCTTCTCGTGAAAGATTTATCTATCCTTATATGGAACAATCTAGCTATTCTACTGTTGACTTCCTAAAAAGAGCTATTCTTTATTTTGGTTATCAACCTAAAATGGTTCAAACTGATAATGGTAGTGAATTTACTTATATTCAAAAAACTGATAGAATTCATCCACTTGATGCTTTGTGTTTGTCTTTAAATATTGAGCATAAACTAATTAAACCCCGTACTCCTAGACATAATGGTAAAGTAGAAAGAAGTCATAGAAATGATCAAAGTAGATTCTATAATTACTTGTCTTTTTATTCTTATGATGATTTAAAAATACAAATGAAATCCTATTTAAAGAGAAGCAATAACATTCCTATGCAAATATTAGGGTGGATTTCTCCTATTGAAAAAAGAAATCAAATAAAAAACAATATGAACAATTAACATTTTAACTATATCATACTGCTTTTTTATTTTTAC
>CAZTRE010000076.1:0-1054 GCA_964616405.1 uncultured Mycoplasma sp.
GTTAATTTTAAAATTTGTGATAATGCAAAAGAGTGTGGGGGAATTTCTGCTTGCCCAACTGGTGCATTATCTTGGAATGAAGAAAAAGAAACTATTGCAATAGATAATAGTAAATGTATTTCTTGTGGTTTATGTGAAAAAGAATGCCCAATAGGAGCAATTATGGTTGCCAAAAATGAAGAAGAATATAATAAAATTCAAAAAGAAATAGATGATGACCCTAGAACTACAAAGGATTTATTTGTTGATAGATATGGTGCCGTAGCTATATCAGACTTCTTCAAGATTGAATTAGATGAAATAAACGAAAAGCGTAAAAAAGATTGTATAACTTTAATAGAAGTTTACAATCCAGATGAAGCAGCTTGCTTATTGAAATCTATTCCAATAAAAGATTTAACAAAAAATCTTCCAAAGGATACATTATATTATAAAGCTGAAAGCGATAAAAATATTGCTGAGTATAAAATTAATGAATTACCATCACTATTAGTATTTAAAAATAATAATTTATTAGGCCATATAGATGGTTATTATACAACTGATGATAAAAAATCAGTTTTATCAAAATTACAAGATATTTTAAAAAGCAATTAAACATAAAAAGACAAATCTAGGTTAATAATTCCTAGAATTGTCTTTTTTTATAATATTTCAAATTTTACAATTAAATTTTAATGAATTAAATATATAGTTGTTTTATATATTGTTCCATAACATACTTTTCTTCAAATCCTAATTTTTCATAAAATTGTTGATTTTTACTATGATATTTGGTACTTAAAGTTAAAAGTCTGCCACCTAATACATTAAATAAATTTTTAAAATAGTTCTTATATATGTTTCCTAATTTAAATGCAAAAAGTGTAGTTTAAAGATTAAAAATTATTAAAAAGCTTTAATTTCTTTTAAATTATACTTTTTATTGTGCTCTTTGATGTAAAATGGTTTATTAGATATTTCATTAACTTTGTATTCTAGTATTGTAAGAGTAGTTGAATATGTAATTAAGTATTCAGTAGGCTCTATAACTTGTAAATTAGTATGTAGAATA